>NZ_JBQCGC010000013.1:0-36040 GCF_051956055.1 Amnibacterium sp. | reverse complement strand
CCGCGGAGTCGCGAGGCCGATGAAGCGGCGCAGGGCGCCCGTCCGGCCGGACGGGCGCCCCACGGCGGCTCCGGAGAAGCGGCGCCGGGACACGGCCATCGAGACGACGTAGCCGACGAGCAGGAGGACGACGCACCAGGCGAGCGCCACCCAGATGTCGGCGCCGACCGGCTGCTGCGCGAGCAGCGCGCGGATCGCGTTCACGATCGGGGTCACCGGCTGGTACTCGGCGAACAGGCGCACCGGCGTCGGCATCGACCCGGTCGGCACGAACGCCGAGCTGATGAAGGGCAGCAGGATCAGCGGATACGAGAACGCGCTCGCGCCGTCGACGGAGGACGCGGTGAGTCCCGGGATGACCGCGAGCCAGGTCAGCGCCAGCGTGAGCAGCAGCACGATCCCGAGCACCGCGAGCCAGGCCCCGAGATCCGCTCCCGAGCGGAAGCCGATCAGCAGTGCGACCAGCACCACCACGACCACCGAGATCAGGTTCGCCAGCACCGAGGTGAGCACGTGCGCCCACAGCACGGCCGAGCGCGCGATCGGCATGGACCGGAACCGTTCCAGGATGCCGTTCTGCAGGTCCTGGAACAGCCGGTACGCGGTGTAGGAGACCCCGCTCGCGATCGTGATCAGGAGGATGCCCGGCAGCAGGTAGTCGACGTAGCTGCCCGACCCGGCCCGGATCGCCCCACCGAGGACGAACACGAACAGCAGCAGGAACGCGATCGGCATCAGCGCCGTCGTGATGATCGTGTCGAGGCTGCGGGTCACGTGGCGCAGCGAGCGCCCGGTGAGCACCGCGGTGTCGCCGATCAGGTGCGTGGTCATTCCGAGTCCTCCCTCGATGCCGCAGCGCCGGTCTCGGGCGCCCTCCGTGTGCCGACGAGCGCGAGGAAGACCTCCTCGAGGCTCGGTCGCCTCTCGACGTACTCGACCTCCGCCGGCGGCAGCAGCCGCTGCAGCTCCTCGAGCGTCCCCTCCACGAGGATCCGGCCCTCGTGGAGGATCGCGATCCGGTCGGCGAGGCGCTCGGCCTCCTCGAGGTACTGGGTGGTGAGCAGCACCGTCGTGCCGCCGGCGGCGAGCCCTTCGACCGCCGCCCACACCTCCTGCCGCGCCTCCGGGTCCAGCCCGGTGGTGGGCTCGTCGAGGACGATGACGCCCGGGCTGCCGATGAGGCTCATCGCGATGTCGAGCCGTCGCCGCATCCCGCCCGAGTAGGTCGCCACGCGCCGGTCGGCCGCGTCCGTGAGCGAGAACCGCTCGAGCAGGTCCGCGGCGATCGCGTCGACCCCGGCGAGGTGCCGGAGCCGCGCGACGAGCGCGAGGTTCTCCCGCCCGGTGAGGATCTCGTCGACCGCGGCGAACTGCCCGGTGAGGCTGATGACCTCCCGGACCTCTGCGGCGCTGGTGCCGACGTCGAAGCCCTGGACGGTCGCGGTGCCGCCGTCCGCGTGCAGCAGCGTGGCGAGGATGCGGACGACGGTCGTCTTGCCGGCCCCGTTGGCGCCGAGCAGGGCGAAGATCGTCCCGGGTGCGACCTCGAGATCGACGCCGCGCAGCACCTGCAGCTGCTTGTAGGCCTTCGTGAGCCCGCGCACCGCGATCGCGGGCGCCATCGTGTCGGTCATCGCTCCTCCTCCGTTCACGCGAACTCGACGGCACGGCGGACGACGACGTCCGCCCAGGTGCTGCTCAGGTGCAGCTCGACGGTGTGCTCGGCCTCCTCCGGTGCCGGGCCCGCGGTCAGCTCGTTGCGCACCGCCCCGTGCTCGGAGGCGGCGTCGAGCCATGCCGCGGTGCCGGCCGGGACGCCGACCTCGACGTCCGCGTACCCGTTCTCGAGCCGGACGACCCCGGAGGTCGCGGCACCGATCCGCAGCACGCCGTGCGCGCTGCGCGCGGTCACGTCCCCGAGCGCGGTGCCGATGGTCAACGGCCCGGAGAGCCGGGCGTCGACCGCTCCCCTGGTCACGCCGAGGTCGACGGAGCCGTGCGCCGCCCGGACGCGGGCGTCCCCGCCCACGCTGCCGATGCGCGTGCGGCTGTGGCCGGCCTCGAGGTCCAGCCGCCCCGCGACCTCGCGCACGTCCACCTCGCCGTACGGGGCCGAGAGCGTGAGATCGGCCGCGCTGCCGATGGCCACGGTGCCGTACTTCGCGTCGACCACCGCACGGCCGACCCGGCCGGTGATGCGGACGGCGCCGTAGGCGCTGCGGACCTCCACGTCCGACCCGGTGGGGAGCGCGACGCGGAGGTCCACCGAGTCGTTCTTGCCGAACAGGCTCATCCGGCGCGGCACGGCGACGCGGACGCGGCGGCCGTCGAAGTCGACGACGGCGCTCTCGGCGAGCGAGCGATCGCCCGCACGGGCCGGTTTCGTGGGGAGCACGTCGACAACGACGTCGGCGCGGTCCTCCGCGGCGATCTCGATGTGGCCGACGGCGAGGTCGACGTCGAGCGCGACCGGCTCGGACGTCTCGAAGACGGGCATGACGATTCCTTTCGAAGGCGTGCGGGGATCACCCCACCCCGGGCTCGGGGTGGGGAACGAGGAGGGAGGGTCAGCGCACCCAGCCGGTGAAGCGGTTCCCGTTCTGCGCGGGCGCCGGCCGGCGCGTCGGTTCGAGGGCGGCCGCCACGGCTCGGACGAGCCAGGAGTTCACGGAGACCCCCTCGGTCGCCGCGGCCTGCTCGACCCGGGATTTGAGGCGCTCCGGCAGCCGGAGGGTCGTGCGGAAGGTGGCGGCCTCATCGTCGGCGGCGACGGGGTCGGAGGAGCGCTGCGCCATCGGGGCCTCCGCGGGCTCGGCGGGCCGCGTGACGACGAGCTCCGGGTCCTGTCCGCGGAGCCGGACGTCGACGGCGCCCGGCGCCAGCTCGCGGCTCACCTCGCCGGCCGCCTCGGCGAGCAGCTCGAGGAGGGCGAGCCGGATCGCGGGCTCGAGCGCGGTGCTCATCCGCTCGGCGAGCGCCCGCGTCTCCTCCGTACCCCCGTCCGCGACGGCGGCGAGCTGGGTCCGGAGACGGTCCGCGTAGCGCTCCAACTGCATGACACCACTGTGACACCACATGGTGTCACCCGTCAAGGGCGAGTGCCTCGCAGGTCAGCGGCGCGGCCGTCTCGCCAGGAGGACCCGGAGGTAGCCGAGCCCGGCGAGCAGATGGAGCCCCGCGCCGAGGGCGCAGAGCGCCTGGCCGGCGGCGGCGAACGGGAGCCCCGTCGGGATGAGCGAGACACCGAGCAGGGCGAGACCGACCATGAGCAGCGCGGTCCGGATCTTGCCCAGCCAGGTGACGCCGGGCGGCTTCCCCGCGCGGCGGGCGAGGTAGAGGACGCCGAGCCCCACGTCGACGAGCACGACGACCAGCGGTACCCAGAGCGCGAGGCGTCCGGCGACCACGAATGACACCACGATCGACACCACGCCGACGCGGTCCGCGATCGGGTCGAGGACGGTGCCCACCGCGCTCGTCTGCCCCAGCCGGCGCGCGAGGAACCCGTCCACCCAGTCGGTCGCCCCGAACAGGACGAGCAGCACGAGGGCGAGCACCGGCCGGACGCCCTGGACCACGAAGACGACGATCGGGACGATCAGCGCGAGCCGTGCGACCGTCACCACGTTCGGGACGGTCCACCAGCCGAGCGCGCGCGGCTCCGCGGACTGGACGCTCATACGGCGCCCCCGCCTCGTGCGCGCCGGACCATGTCGAGCACCGTACGTGCCCGGAGGCGGTCACGGGGCGTGGCGCGGGCGGTTCGCGATCGTAAACACCGCGTAGAGGGTCCCCGCGCAGCCGTGTGGAAGCCGTAAAGACGTGGATCGGCGCGCTGCGGACGGGGGTTCCCTCGGTGGTGCCTGCCGAGCGGCGGGCCGGTCCGCGCTCGCGGGTCGCGATCCTCGGGAGCTCCTCCAGTGCTCGACGTCCTGTCCATCGCCGGCGTGCTCGTGCTCGCCGGCCTCACCGCCCTGACCGCGAGAGCGGCGGCGAAGCGGTGATCGTCCTCGACCTCGTCGCGGCGGTGCTCGCCGTCGCCGCGATCGCCTACCTGGTGGTCGCCCTCGTGAAGCCGGAGTGGTTCTGACGTGGACGCGCTCCGGTTCGCCCTCACCCTGCTCACCCTGCTCGTCGCGCTCGTCGCGCTCGGCTGGCCGCTGTCCACCTGGATGGCGCGCACCTACCTCACCGACCGCGACTGGCGGCTCGAGCGCGGCGTGTACCGCCTGCTCGGGGTCGACGCGCGCGCCGAGCAGCGCTGGCCGAACTACCTCCGCGGCGTCCTCGCGATCTCGGTGCTCGGCGTCCTGCTCCTCTACGGCATCCAGCGGCTCCAAGCCGTGCTGCCCTCCTCGCTCGGCCTGCCGGCCGTGCCTCCCGGCCTCGCGTTCAACACCGCGATCTCCTTCGTCACCAACACGAACTGGCAGTCGTACTCGCCCGAGACGACGCTGGGCTACACCGCGCAGTTCGCCGGCCTGGCCGTGCAGAACTTCCTCTCCGCCGCGACGGGCATGGTCGTCGCCGTCGCGCTGATCCGCGGCATCGCCTCCCGCGGCGGCCGGGGCACGCTCGGCAACGTCTGGGTCGACCTGGTCCGGACGCTCACGCGGATCCTGCTGCCGATGGCCTTCGTCGCAGCGATCGTCCTGCTCGCGACCGGCGTGATCCAGGACTTCGGCGGCTTCCAGACGGTGCACACGATCACCGGCGGCACGGCGACGATCCCCGGCGGCCCGGTCGCCTCGCAGGAGGCCATCAAGGAGCTCGGGACGAACGGCGGCGGGTTCTTCAACGCGAACTCCGCGCACCCGTTCGAGAACCCGACAGGGTTCTCGAACCTGTTCGAGATCGTCCTCCTGCTGCTGATCCCGTTCGCGCTGGCCCGCACCTTCGGGATCATGGTCGGCGACCGCAGGCAGGGCCGCGCGGTCCTCGCGGCGATGGTGGCGCTGTACGTGCTCTCGCTCACGGCGCTGACCGCCCTCGAGCTGGGCGGCGCCGGCACCGCCACGCAGGCCGCGGGGGCCGCGATGGAGGGCAAGGAGCAGCGCTTCGGCATCCTCTGGTCGACGCTGTTCGGCACGAGCAGCACGCTCACCTCGACCGGTGCGGTGAACTCGATGCACGACTCCTTCACCCCGCTCGGCGGGATGCTGCCGATGCTCAACATGATGCTCGGCGAGATCGCGCCGGGCGGTGTGGGCACCGGGCTCTACGGGTTCCTGATGATCGCGATCCTCGCGGTCTTCCTCGCCGGGCTGATGATCGGGCGCACCCCGACCTACCTGGGCAAGAAGATCGGCTCGCGGGAGATCACCTTCGTCAGCCTGTACCTGCTCACCACCCCGACCGTGCTGCTCGCCGGGCTCGGGCTCACGTTCGCGATCCCCGCGGTCACCGCGGACGTCGCCTCGACGTCCATCGCGAACCCGGGGCCGCACGGCTTCTCCGAGGTGCTGTACGCGTTCACCTCCGCGGCCAACAACAACGGGTCGGCGTTCGCGGGGCTCACCGCGAACACGCCCTGGCTGAACGCCGCGCTCGGCGCCGCCATGTGGCTCGGCCGGTTCATCCCGATCGTGTTCACGCTCGCACTCGCCGGTTCCTTCGCGGAGCAGCAGACGCACGGCACGGCCGAGACGGGCGGCCTCATGACCCACCGCCCGCAGTTCGTCGTGCTCGCCGTGGGCACCGTCCTCATCGTCACCGCACTCACCTACCTCCCGGTGCTCGCACTGGGACCGCTCGCCGAAGGACTCGCATGAGCACCACCACGACCCGCGCCCCGCAGGAGGCGCCGACGGACGCGCAGCAGGACCTGCGGGCGCCGAAGGGCGCGTTCAGCGCCTCCCAGCTGGTGAAGAACCTGCCCGACGCGATCCGCAAGATGAGCCCGCGCGACCTCGTGCGGAACCCCGTCATGTTCATCGTCGAGGTCGGCGCCGCGCTCGCCACCGTGCTCGCGATCGCGCTGCCGTTCCAGGGCGCGACGAGCACCGAGATCGGCTTCACCTGGGCGATCGCCGTCTGGCTGTGGCTCACCGTGCTGTTCGCCACCCTCGCGGAGGCCGTCGCGGAGGGCCGGGGCCGGGCGCAGGCCGCATCCCTCCGCGCCACCCGCACGACGACCTCCGCCGCCCGGGTGCTCGGCTACGACCCGGAGACGGACGCCGCCGCGCTGCGTGTGGACACCGAGACCGTCGCGTCCGCCGACCTCCGGCCCGCCGACGTGGTGGTCGTGGTGGCCGGCGAGGTCATCCCGGGCGACGGCGACATCGTCTCCGGCATCGCGTCGGTCGACGAGTCCGCGATCACCGGCGAGTCCGCGCCCGTGGTGCGGGAGGCGGGCGGCGACCGCAGCGCGGTGACCGGCGGCACCCGGGTGCTGTCCGACCGGATCGTCGTGCGCATCACGTCCCGACCGGGTGAGACGTTCGTCGACCGGATGATCGCGCTCGTCGAGGGCGCGGTGCGGCAGAAGACGCCGAACGAGATCGCGCTGTCGATCCTGCTCTCGACGCTCACGGTCATCTTCCTCGTCGTCGTGCTCGCGATCGGGCCGATCGCCGGCTTCCAGCACGCGGCCCCGTCGATCGCGGTGCTCGTCGCGCTGCTCGTCTGCCTCATCCCCACCACCATCGGGGCGCTGCTCTCCGCGATCGGCATCGCCGGCATGGACCGGCTCGTGCAGCGCAACGTGCTCGCCACCTCCGGCCGCGCGGTCGAGGCCGCGGGCGACGTCTCCACGCTGCTGCTCGACAAGACGGGCACGATCACGTACGGCAACCGGCGGGCGGTCGCGTTCCTCGCCCTCCCCGGCGTCGAGGAGCGGCGGCTCACGGAGGCGGCGGCGCTCTCCTCCATCGCGGACCCCACCCCGGAGGGCGCGAGCGTCGTCGAGCTCGCCGCCGAGCGGGACGTCGTCCCCGCGGATCGGGCGGGGCGGACGATCGTGCCGTTCACCGCCCAGACCCGCATGAGCGGCATCGACGAGGCGGACGGCAGCGCCCTGCGCAAGGGCGCAGCGTCCCAGGTGCTGCGCTGGGTGCAGGAGCACGGGCCCATCGAGCCGGCGGTCGCGGCCGCGCTCGACGAACGCGTCCGCGGCATCTCCGAGCAGGGCGGCACCCCGCTCGCGGTCGCCGAGCGCGACGCGGACGGCACCGCGCGCCTCCTGGGCGTCATCCACCTGAAGGACGTCGTGAAGACCGGGCTCGTGGAGCGGTTCGCCGCGCTGCGCGCCATGGGCATCCGCACCGTGATGATCACGGGCGACAACCCGATCACCGCGAAGGCGATCGCCGCCGAGGCGGGGGTGGACGACGTCCTCGCCGAGGCGACGCCGGAGGACAAGCTCGCGCTGATCCGCAAGGAGCAGGAGGGCGGCCGCCTCGTCGCCATGACCGGCGACGGCACGAACGACGCACCCGCGCTCGCGCAGGCGGACGTCGGCGTCGCGATGAACACGGGCACGTCGGCCGCGAAGGAGGCCGGCAACATGGTCGACCTCGACTCCGACCCGACGAAGCTCATCGACATCGTCACGATCGGCAAGCAGCTGCTCATCACCCGCGGGGCGCTCACCACGTTCTCGATCGCGAACGACGTCGCGAAGTACTTCGCGATCATCCCCGCGATGTTCGTGGGGGTCTTCCCCGGGCTGCAGGCGCTCAACATCATGGGGCTGCACTCGTCCGCCTCCGCGATCCTCTCCGCGGTGATCTTCAACGCGCTCGTGATCGTCGCGCTGATCCCGCTCGCCCTCCGCGGCGTCCGGTACCGGCCCTCCTCCGCCTCCGCGCTGCTGACCCGCAACCTGCTCGTCTACGGGGTCGGCGGCGTGATCGCCCCGTTCATCGGCATCAAGCTCATCGACCTCGTCGTGAGCCTCGTCCCCGGCTTCTGACGGATTCGAAAGGAATCGCATGTCCTCCGTCCTCACCCGCAGCGGCGTCCGCACCTGGACCGTCGCGCTGCGGCTGCTGCTCCTCGCGACCGCCGCGACGATCGTGTACACGCTCGCCGTGACGCTGATCGGGCTCGCGCTCCCGTTCCAGGCGAACGGGTCGCTCGTCTCCTCGGGAGGGCGGGTCGTCGGCTCCGCGCTGATCGGGCAGTCCTTCACCGACGCGAAGGGGAACCCGCTCCCGCAGTGGTTCCAGTCACGGCCGTCCGCCGCCGGCACCGGGTACGACGGCGGCTCGTCCTCCGGCAGCAACCTCGGCCCGGACAACCCGGCCCTGCGCAAGGCGATCGACCAGCGCAAGGCCGTGATCCGATCCACCGATGGCGCGGGCACGATCCCCGCTGACGCGGTCACCGCCTCCGGCTCCGGTCTCGACCCGCACATCTCGGAGGCGTACGCGCTGCTGCAGGTGGACCGGGTCGCGGCCGCCCGCGGGCTGCCCGCCGCGACCGTCCGTTCCCTCGTCGAGCGGCACGTGCAGGCGCCCGATCTCGGCTACCTCGGCGAGCCGACGGTGAACGTCCTGCAGCTGAACCTCGCGCTCGAGGCCCTCTCCCGATGACCCCGACCCGCTCGGTGCATTTTGAAGGGGTTCCTGTGGGCCTGCGGCCGACAGAAACCCCTTCAAAATGAACAGCATGACCAGGGGTCGGCTGCTCGTCTTCCTCGGCGCCGCACCCGGCGTCGGGAAGACGTACGCGATGCTCGAGGAGGCGCACGGCCTGATCGCCCACGGGAAGGACGTCGTCGCGGCCGTCGTGCTCGACCACGGCCGCTCCGCGACGGCCGCGCTCGCGAAGGGCATCGAGACGGTGCCGCCCAGGATCGTGCAGCACGGCGGGCTGCGCCTCGAGGAGGTGGACCTCGACGCGGTGCTCGCGCGCCGCCCGGGCGTCGCGCTCGTCGACGAGCTCGCGCACTCGAACGCGCCCGGCTCCCCGCACGCCAAGCGCTGGGAGGACGTCGACACGCTCCTCGACGCCGGTATCGACGTGCTCTCGACCGTGAACATCCAGCACATCGACTCGCTGAACGACGTCGTCGAGCGGATCACCGGCATCCCGCAGCGCGAGACCATCCCCGACGGGGTGCTCCGTCAGGCCGACCGGATCGAGCTCGTCGACCTGGCGCCGCAGGCGCTCCGCGACCGGCTCGCCGCCGGGCAGGTGTACCCGGAGACGCGGATCGACGCGGCGCTCTCGAACTACTTCCGCGTCGGCAACCTCACCGCGCTGCGCGAGCTCGCGCTGCTCTGGCTCGCGGACGAGGTGGACAGCGCGCTCCAGCGCTACCGCAGCGAGCACGGCATCGCCGCCGCCTGGGAGGCGCGCGAGCGGGTGGTGGTCGCGCTGACGGGCGGCCAGGAGGGCGAGACGCTGCTGCGCCGCGGCGCGCGGATCGCGGCCCGGTCGGGCTCCGGCGAGCTGCTCGCGGTGCACGTGACGAGCGAGGACGGGCTCGCCGCCCCGGATCCCGGAGCGCTCGCCGCGCAGCAGGTCCTCGTCGAGCAGCTCGGCGGCAGCTACCACCGCATCGTGGGCGAGGACATCCCGACCGCCCTGATCGGCTTCGCGCGCGCCGTGCACGCGACCCAGCTCGTGCTCGGCGTCTCGCGCCGGTCCCGCCTCGTCGCGCTGCTCACGGGGCCTGGCACGTCGACGCGCGTGATCCGCGCCTCGGGCGACATCGACGTGCACATCGTCACCCACGGCTTCGCGGGCACGCGATCCTCGCTCGTGCCGCAGCGGCGCGGCGCCCTGTCCGCCAGGCGCCGGCTGCTCGGCTTCGCCGTCGCGGTGGTGGGCGGCCCGCTGCTCAGCCTCCTGCTGTCGGCGACGAGGACCCCGGACGGCCTGACCGCCGACGCGCTCGCGTACCAGCTGCTCGTGATCTTGGTGGCACTCGTCGGCGGCGCGTGGCCCGCGGCGTTCGCCGCGCTGCTCTCCGGGCTCACGCTCGACTACCTGTTCACCGAGCCGCTCTTCACCCTGACGATCGCGCGCCCGGAGCATCTCGCCGCCGTCGCGATCTACCTCGTGAACGCTCTGCTCGTGAGCGTCGTCGTCGACCGCGCGGCGCGGCTCACCCGGGTCGCCCGGCGTTCGGCCAGCGAGTCGGCGGTGCTGGCGACGATCGCGGGCGGCGTGCTCCGGGGCACCGACGCGGTGCGGGCGCTGCTCGAACGCACGAAGGAGGCGTTCGGCATGTCCGCGGTCCGGCTGATCGTCGACGGCCGGGTCGTGGAGGAGCACGGTGAGCAGGAGCCGGACGCCGTCGTGAGCAGGGTCGCCGTCGACGCCGCGACGGCGGTGGAGCTCGTGGGGCGGCCGCTCGACGCCGCCGACCGGGGCATCCTCGACGTCGTGGCGACCCAGCTCGGTGTCGCGCTCGAGCAGCGGGCGCTCACGGACACAGCGCGCCGGCTCGAGCCGCTCGCGGAGGTGGACCGGGTGCGGTCCGCGCTGCTCGCGGCCGTCGGGCACGACCTGCGGCGCCCGCTCGCCGTCGCGACCGCCGCGGTGACGAGCCTCCGCTCCTCCGAGGCGCGGCTCAGCGACTCGGACCGCGGGCAGCTCCTCGAGAGCGCGGAGCGCAGCCTCGACGTGCTGGCCCGCCTGGTGACCGACCTGCTCGACGTCAGCCGCGTGCAGGCGGGCGCCCTCGCGGTCTCGCTCGAGTCGATCGACGTCCCCGACCTGCTGCCCGCCGCACTCGAGGATGTCGGCGCGGGGCCGGACGCGGTCGTGCTGCACGTCCCGGAGGCCCTGCCTCCGGTGCGCGCCGATCCCGTGCTGCTCACCCGCGTGCTCGTGAACCTGCTCTCGAACGCGCTGCGGCACTCCCCCGCCGGCTCGCCTCCCGAGCTGTCGCTCTCGACGTTCGGGGAGCAGCTGCAGGCCAGGGTCATCGATCACGGCCCGGGCATCGACGAGGACCGCCGCAGCCGGATGTTCGAGCCGTTCCAGCACGAGTCCGACGCCACCGACTCGGGCGGGATCGGGCTCGGGCTCGCGCTCTCGCGCGGGTTCGCCGAGGGGATGGGGGCGACGCTCGAGGCGGAGGACACCCCGGGCGGCGGCCTGACGATGGTGGTCGGCCTGCCGATCGACGCGACCGTCCGGGAACCGGCGGACGCATGAGGATCCTCGTCGCGGACGACGATCCGCAGATCCTGAAGGCGCTCCGCATCATCCTCGGCGCGCACGGGTACGACGTCTCCCTCGCCCGCGGGGGCAGGGAGGCCATCGACCTCGCGGCGCACGACCGGCCCGATCTGATCCTGCTCGACCTCGGGATGCCCGGTCTCGACGGCGTCGCCGTGATCGAGGCCGTGCGGGGCTGGACGACGACGCCGATCCTGGTCGTCTCGGGCAGGTCCGACACCTCGGGCAAGGTCGACGCCCTCGACGCCGGCGCGGACGACTACGTCACCAAGCCGTTCGCGACGGAGGAGCTGCTCGCGCGGATCCGCGCGCTCACGCGCCGCGCGCCGGAGGCGGCGGAGGAGCCGGTGGTGGCTTTCGGCGACGTCGTGGTCGACCTTGCGGCGCGGCAGGTGAAGCGGGCCGGGCAGGACGTGCGGCTGACCCCGACCGAATGGGCGCTGCTCGAGCAGCTCATCCGGAACCCGCGACGGCTCGTGACGCAGCAGACGCTGCTGACGAGCGTGTGGGGTCCGACCCACACGCGCGACTCCGGCTACCTCCGGATCTATCTCGGCACCCTGCGCAAGAAGCTCGAGCCCGAGCCCTCCCGGCCGCGCTACCTCATCACCGAGCCCGGGATCGGCTACCGGTTCACCCCCGACGAGCGCTGAGCGGGCGCGCCGGGGACCCGGCGTATGGAAGGCGTAAAGACCCGGGTGCCGCGGGGGTGCGCGCTGCGATACTCCGCCCCGTGGTCGAGCAGGTGGGGGCGGTCGCGGCGACCGGAGGGGGCGTACCGGACGTCTGCGCCCGGCCGCCGCGCCACCGCGGTCGGCTCGCGCGCTGGGCGCTGGAGGGGCAGACGGAGCGCGCCGGGGCGCACCCGGGCCCGCACGGGGTGACGCGGCACACCCACGCCTGGATCCGGGTGATGTGCCTCACCGGCGTCGACTACTTCTCGACCCTCGGCTACCAGCCCGCGATCGCGTTCCTCGCCGCGGGTTTCGTCTCCCCGCTGGCCACCCTCGTCCTCATCGCGCTCACGCTGCTCGGCGCGCTCCCCGTCTACCGCCGGGTGGCGTCGGAGAGCTTCCGCGGTGAGGGCTCCATCGCGATGCTCGAGCGCCTCCTGCCCTGGTGGGGCGGCAAGCTGTTCGTCCTGGTCCTGCTCGGGTTCGCGGCGACCGACTTCATGATCACGATCACCCTCTCCGCTGCGGACGCGGCCGCGCACGCGGTGCAGAACCCGCTGATGCCCGCCGCGCTGCACGGCGCGGGGCTGTGGGTGACGCTGCTGCTCGTCGCCGCGCTCGGCGCCGTGTTCCTGAAGGGCTTCCGGGAGGCGATCGGCGTCGCCGTCGTCCTCGTCGCGGTCTACCTCGCCCTGAACGCCGTGGTGGTGGTCGACGGGCTGATCCAGGTGCTCGGGCATCCGACCGTCTTCGCGAACTGGTCGACCGCGCTGCTGCACCAACAGGGCGGCTCGATCTGGGGCGCGATCGGCCTCGCGCTGCTGGTCTTCCCGAAGCTCGCTCTCGGGCTCTCCGGGTTCGAGACCGGCGTCACCGTCATCCCGCAGATCCACGGCGACGCCGGGGACACCGACGACGCGCCGACGGGCCGTATCCGGGGCGCGAAGCGACTGCTGACCACGGCGGCCGTCACGATGAGCCTCTTCCTCATCACCACGAGCTTCATCACCACGCTGCTCATCCCCGCGAAGGCGTTCCAGCCGGGCGGCGCCGCGAACGGTCGTGCCCTCGCCTACCTCGCGCACGAGAGCCTCGGACCGGTGTTCGGCACCGCCTACGACCTGTCGACCATCGCGATCCTCTGGTTCGCGGGCGCGTCCGCGATGGCCGGCCTGCTCAACATCGTGCCGCGCTACCTGCCCCGCTACGGCATGGCGCCGACGTGGGCGCGCGCGGTGCGGCCGCTCGTGGTCACCTTCACCCTGATCGCGGTCGTGATCACGCTGCTGTTCGACGCGAACGTCGACGCGCAGGGCGGCGCCTACGCGACGGGCGTGCTCGTGCTGATCACCTCGGCGACCGTCGCGGTGACGCTCTCCGCGGTGCACCGCCGCCAGCGCGGGCTCGCGGTGTTCTTCGCGGTCGTCGCCGTCGTCTTCGCGTACACGACCGTCGCGAACGTCATCGAGCGCCCCGACGGCGTGAAGATCGCCGCGGTCTTCATCGCGGGCATCCTCCTCGTGTCCTTCGCGTCCCGGCTCCGGCGCTCGTTCGAGATCCGGGCCACGAGCCTCACCTTCGACGACCGGGCGCTCGAGTTCCTCGCGGAGGCGGAGGAGTACGGCGAGGTGCACCTCGTCGCCTCCGACCCCGACCGCCGCAGCCGTGAGGGGTACGAGGCGAAGGCGAGGGAGGAACGGCACGACAGCCACATCCCCTCCCGCGCGTCGATCATCTTCCTTGAGGTGCGCAAGGCGGACTCCTCCGACTTCGAGGAGGACCTGGTGGTGCACGGCACGGTCCGGCACGGCTTCCGGGTGCTCGAGGTGACGAGCGGCAACATCCCGAACACCATCGCCGCCGTCCTCCTGCAGCTCCGCAACATCACCGGGGTCGTCCCCCACATCTACTTCGAGTGGACGGAGGGGAACCCGCTGTCGAACATGCTGCGGTTCCTCGTCTCGGGCGAGGGCGAGGTCGCACCGGTCACCCGCGAGGTGCTCCGCGAGACGGAGCACGACGTCCGCAGGCGGCCGATGGTGCACGTGAGCTGAGCGCCGTCGGCGGCTCCGGCCGGTTCCTTGCCGGAGACGCCTCGCGGGCTCAGCAGCAGCCGGTGCCGCCGCAGCAGGTGGTCTGCTCGTCCATGTCGCTCACCTCCTCCCCGGGGTCGGGCTTCAGGGCGCCAGCTCCGCCAGCAGGCGGGCGACGCGGTCGCGGATCTCGTCGCGGATGGGGCGCACCCGCTCGATCGGGAGCCCTGCCGGATCGGTGAGCTCCCAGTCCTCGTAGCGCTTGCCGGGGAAGACCGGGCACGCGTCGCCGCAGCCCATCGTGATCACGGCGTCGGAGGCGCGGACGTCGTCGACGTCGAGCACGCGCGGCCGCGTGCCGGCGATGTCGATGCCCACCTCCCGCATGGCCTCGACCGCGACCGGGTTGATCGACTCGGCCGGTTCGCTGCCGGCCGAGAGCACCCGCACGCGATCGCCGCCGAGCGCCGCGGCGAAGCCGGCCGCCATCTGGGACCGGCCGGCGTTGTGCACGCACACGAACAGGATCGAAGGCGTCTCGTCGCTCATGGGCTCCTCCATCGACATCGGTCGATGAACTGTAGACATAGACAGCCGTCGATGTCTACGCTCGACGCCATGCCGACGACCACGCTGCCGCTGACCGCCATGAGCAGTGCGGCGTGCTGCGTCGGGGAGGCGTGCGGCCCCATCACGCGCGAGCCGATCAGCGCGGTCGGCGCCGCCGACCTCGCGGGCGTGCTCAAGGCGCTGGCCGATCCGGTGCGGCTCCGGCTCGTGTCGATGATCGCCGCCCACGAGGGCGGGGAGGCGTGCGTCTGCGACCTCACCGAACCGCTCGGGCTGACCCAGCCGACGGTGAGCCACCATCTCAAGGTCCTGATGGAAGCGGGATTCCTCACCCGAAGCAAGCGCGGGACGTGGGCGTACTACGCACTCGTCCCCGGCGCCCTCGACGCGATAGCCCGCACGCTCGCGACCGTCTGACCCGGGGCCGGTCCGTACTCAGCATCCGATCAGCGCACGCCCAGAATCGACCGAGACCCTCAGGGGTGCGTTCGATCCGGCAGCAGCGACGATGAAGGACCGCGGACCGTCGGGCTCCCGGCCGCCCGCCCGACGGGAAGCGCCGTCGCCGGCGGTGCTGCCGCGGGGCGCCGCCGGCGCGAGCGCGGACGCCTCGCTCCCGTTCGGCATCCGGCTCGCGGGCGGGCTGTCGTGGCGGCTCATCGCGATCGGGGTGGTGGTCATCGGCCTCACCTCCCTGCTCGCCAGGCTCGGCGAGATCGTGATCCCGATCCTCGTCGCGATCCTGCTCACCGCCCTCCTCACGCCGCTGAAGCAGGTGCTGGTGGCCAGGCGCGTACCGAGGGCGCTCGCCGTGCTCATCGCCTTCCTCGCGCTGCTCGTCGCGATCGCGGGCCTGGTGGTCCTCGTGACCCTCACGGTGCACAGCGGCGCGAACAGCTTCGTGACCCACGTGATCCGGAGCTACCGGACCGCGCTCACCGCGCTGCGGAGCTCCCCGCTCGGCATCAGCCAGACGGATGTGAACAACGCGGTCACCTCGGCCGAGAAGCTGCTGAAGGCGAACACGAGCAGGATCGCCGCCGGTGCGCTCACGGGTGCGGACGTGCTCGTGAAGACCGTCGTCGCGCTGCTCCTGACCCTGTTCCTCACCCTCTTCGCGCTCATCGACGGCGCCGGGATCTGGCGCTGGTGCGTCCGGCTCGCGCCGCGCAACGCCCGAGCGGCGGTCGACGGCGCCGGGCGGGCGGCATGGCTGTCGCTCCACCACTACGTGCGCATCCAGGTCGTCGTGGCACTGATCGACGGGGTCGCGATCGGCATCATCGCGGCGATCCTTCGGGTGCCGTTCGCGGCGCCGATCGGCGTGCTCGTCTTCTTCGGCGCGTTCATCCCCATCGTCGGCTCCGTGACCACCGGACTCATCGCCGTGCTGATCGCGCTGGTCTACAACGACCCCATCAACGCGCTGCTGATGCTCGTGGGGATCGTGGCCGTGAACCAGGTGGAGAGCCACGTCCTCCACCCGCTGCTCACCGGCTCCGCGGTGCGGCTGCATCCGATCGCCGTCGTCCTCTCTGTCGCGGCCGGCTCGCTGCTCGCCGGCATCGTCGGCGCCGTCTTCGCGGTGCCGTTCGCCGCAGCGGCGAACTCCGCCGTCAAGTTCGTGGCGGGCGGCGAATGGAAGGGCGAGCCACCCCCTCCGGTCGAGCCCGTGCCGGAGGACGGGGACCCGAGCCCGCGCCGCGACGACGACCCCGGGCCCGGGGACGTGACCACGACCGCCTGAGCCGCCGCGTCGCGACCGGTCAGGCCGGCGCGAGGCGGCCGTCGACGAGCCGCAGCGAGGTCGCCGCCCGTGCCGCGAGCGCCGAGTCGTGCGTCGCGACGACCACCGCGGTGCCGGAGGAGGGGAGGCTCGTGAGTAGCTCGGCGACCAGTCGGGCGTTGACGGCGTCGAGTGCCGCGGTCGGTTCGTCGGCGAGGACCAGTCGCGGCCGGGTGATCAGCGCCCTCGCGATGGCGAGCCGCTGCTGCTGACCGCCGGACAGCGTCTCGACGAGGTGCCCGGCGGCCTCCCGCAGGCCGAACCGGTCGAGCAGTGCTGCGACCCGCTGCTCGACCTCCCGCTTCGCGACCCTCTGTCGCCCCGGGGCCTGCAGCGGCAGGGCGACGTTCTCCGCCGCCGTGAGCAGGCTGACGAGACCGTGCCCCTGCAGGACGAGCCCGATGTCGCCCGAGGTGATCGCCCGCTCGGCCTCGCCCTGGTCGGGGCGCTCCAGCCCGGCCAGGATCGCGACCAGCGTCGACTTGCCCGACCCGGACGGGCCGACCAGTGAGATCGACGCCCCCTCCCCCACGTCGAGGTCGATGTCGCGCAGGACGGCCCGGCCTCCGCGGTCCGCGCCGACACCGCGGAGCCGGAGCATCGGCGCGGTCACGAGGTCACCACCCGTCCGCCGGCGAGCCGGACCACCGCGCCCAGCCGATCCGCGACGACGGCGTCGTGGGTGATGGTGACGAGGGTGGTTCCGACCGCCCGCACCGCCGTCTCGAGGAGCTCCACCACCCCGGCGGCCGCGCGGGCGTCGAGCGCGCTGGTCGGTTCGTCGACCAGCAGCACCCGGGGAGCCCTGGCCAGGCCCGCGGCGATGGCCACGCGCTGGCGCTCGCCGCCCGAGAGGCCGTCCACCCTCCGGTGCGCCAGGGGCTCCAGACCGAGCGATCGCAGGAGCTCAACGGGGTCGGTGCGCCGTGCCGCGCGGGCGCCGGGACGCTGCGCGAACCGGATGTTCTCGACCGCGGTGCCGTACGGCAGCAGGTTGCGCCTCGGATCCTGCACGACGACGGCCAGCGCATCGCGGCGAAGCGCGGCGAGCCGCCGCTGGGGCAGGCCGACCAGCTCGACGTCACCGATGCGGATGCTCCCCCTCGTGGGCCGCTGCAGCCCCGCGAGCAGGGTCAGGAGGGTGGACTTGCCCGACCCGGACGGCCCGACCACGGTGAGGCGCCCGCCCGCCTCGACGGTCAGCGACACGTCCGCGAGCGCGGTGAAGCGCTCGTCGCGTGCCGCGTACTCGTGCGTCAGCCCCTGGACGTGGATCGGCAGGCCCTCGCCGGTCACTCCTCCCCCTCCCGCAGCCGGTGCGCCGCGCCGGCCCGGACGACCGCTCTGGCGCAGAGCAGCGCCGTCACGGTGACGGCGGCGAGGACCGCGATGACGCAGAGCACGACCGGCGAGGCGGGCGGGAGCGCGGCGAGCCGGACGGGCGTCGTGTCGGAGAACTGCGGCACCGCGGGCAGCGCGAACAGCAGCGCGAGGATGCCGGCCGGGATGCCGACGACGGCCGCCGCGCCGAGCAGCAGCAGCTGCTCGACGAACGCCGCGCCGAACAGCTGTCGCCTCCTGAACCCCAGCGCGGCGAGCGCCGCGGACTCGTACGACCGGCGCCGCAGCGCGGCCGTGATCGACACGGCGGTCCCGCCCATGGCGAGCAGCGCACCGACGAGCGAGCAGAGTGCGAGCAGCCGCAGCGACAGGGCCGGGCCCTCCCTGGCGAGCGCCGCGGTCCGTTCGGCGATCGTGGTGCGGCCCTCGACGACGAGACCGGCGGCGCGCAGGCGGTGCAGCGCATCGGGCGGGGCGTGCGGCCCGAGCCACACCGACCAGGTCGCGTCCACGGCGAACGCCGGCAGCGCCGCCTGGAAGGAGCGCAGATCCACGACGACCCCGTCGTCGAGCGCGCGCGGCACGACCGGATCCGCCGCGACGACCACGAGCCGCGTGCTCGTGTCGTCGGACGCCGCAGCGGTGAGGGAGGCGCCGAGGCGGTCATCCCGCGCTCCGGCGCCCCCGACGACGGCGGGCACCGGGTCGAGCAGGTCCCCGTGCACCAGGCCGCCCGTGCCGTTCGCCGCGGTCGTGAACCGGTCCTCCAGGCCGGCCGAGGTCGGGAGGATGCGGTCCTGCGCGTCGCCCTGCTCCGTCGCGGGGCGCCATCCGCCGCGGATCGTCAGGTCCGCGGGCAGCGGGCGCCCGTCGACGGCGAGCGCCCGGACCAGCATCGCGCCGGTGACGGTCCCCGGCGCGGTCACGTCGCCGAGCAGGGTGATGCCGGTGAGCGTGCATCCGGCGGCGCACGGCACCGCGGCCCGGTAGGTCGATGCGCCGTGCCGCAGCCGGCCGGCGTCCTCCTGCACGGTGGCGCCCTGCACGGTCCGGAGCGTGAAGAGCACCCGCGGCGTCGGTCCGCCGACGACGTCGTGCAGCTCGATGCGCGCCGAGAGGGCGCGTCCCGTGAGCCGCAGCGGCGGGGGCGACCCGTGCGTCAGCTGGGCCGCGAGCCGGGCCGGGGACGGCATGGAGGCGGCCGGGGCCCCGACCGCCCGGAGACGACGGGCGTCGACCGCGATCACGTAGCCGGGCAGGTCGGCGCCGCCCCACGTGGTCCAGGTGGCGGCCGCGGCCGCCCATCGCCCCTCCGGATCGGCGCGCGTGACCTGCCCGATCACGTCCTCGCCCGCCGTGTACCCGACCGAGACGACCTGATCCGCACCCACCTCGACCGCTGCCCGTGTAGCCCGGTTGCCGGCCGCCACCGACTCGCCCCCGATGCCGAACACGGCGAGACCGAGCGCGACGGTGAGCACCGCGACGAGCCGGAGCCCTGCGGGCCGTCGGACGACCTGGCGGACCGCGAGGAACAGCGCGATGCGCCGGGACAGCGCCGTCGCGGGCACGAGGGGGCGCAGCAGGACCGGGAGGAGGCGGGCGCCGAGGAAGCCGACGGCGCACACGAGTAGGCCGGGTGCGAGCAGCACCGGCGCGCCGATGGAGGGCCCGATCGATCGCAGCGCCGCGAACGCGATCGCCGCGACCACGACGACCACGCCGTCCGTCATCGCGCCGGCCCGCGCGGGGCGCTGCACGTCGCGCGTGCGGCGCCACTGCTCGAGCACGGGCCGCCGCAGCGCACCCCAGGCGGACTGCACGACCGCGACCGAGCCGCCCGCGAGCGCGGCGACGAGGGCGAGGATCGCCACCGGCGGGAACGCGACGGGGGTGCCGGGCAGCAGCACCGAGCGCGTGAGCAGCACGCCTGCCGCCCATCCGGCGACGACGCCGACGGGCGCGGCGGCGAGCAGCAGGGCGACGGGTTCGCCGAGCCCGAAGCGGATCAGCGCAGGGCCGTCGAATCCCCGGAGCTTCGCCAGGGCGATGTCGGCGCTGCGCGAGTCGATGGTGTCGACCAGCACCCGGTGGAGCACGATGCAGCCGAGCAGCGCGAGCTGGAGCACCACCAGCGCGGTCGCCGCGTCGATCCTGGCCTGCACCTCCCTGGCACGGTCGAGCACCCGGTCGACGGCGGTGTCGACCGCGAGCCCGCCCGGCCGCCCTGCGCGCTCGACCTGCAGCACCTGGCGCCGGAGGGAGCCGAGGTCCGCGATCCGCACCCCCGCGTCCGCGAGCGGCAGGTCCACCGCCGCCTGCACCCGGGCATCGCTCGTCAGCGCGGAGAACGTGGAGCGGGCGGTGAACACCGTGTCGCCGACCGGGTGCCCGTCCGGCTCGACGGACTGCTCGAAGTACCCCTGCCCGGACCAGTCGGCGGATCCGGGATCCCGTGGCGTGTACACGCCGACGATCCGGACCGGCAGCGACGCCGGGGACGACTCCGCGTCGATCTGCAGCCGGCCCCCGAGGTGCCAGCCCGAGCCGAGGGCGACGGAACGCGCCGAGACCATCGCCTCCCCCGCCGCCTGCGGGCAGCGCCCCGCATCCAGGTGCACGAGCGCGCACGTGCCCGAGCGCCAGACGAGGCGCGTGTGCTGGTAGCCGCTCGGGGTCGACCCGGTCGCGACGATGAACAGCGAGGCGAACCGCGTCGGCCGGTGCGGGATCGGCGGCAGCCGGGCCGCCGCCGCCAGCCGCGCGTCCGCCTCCGTCGGCGTCAGCTCGGGCGAACGGTGCGACACGCCCTGCAGGCGCAGCCCCGTCTGGGCGCCCGCCGCGTGCAGCACGTCCTGCAGACCGCTCTCCGCGGCCGCGAGCGCGAACACGGGCCCGAGCACGGCGCTCGTGCAGACGACCACGCCGCAGAGCCAGGTGATCACGGACAGGGCCGCGCGCCAGCGGAGCGCGCGCAGGGCCAGTCGCACGATCGCACCACCGCTTCCTGCTCGAACCGCAGGACCGTCGTCGGACGACGGGCGCGCATGCGGTGCTCCCATCATGCGGGAGGAGCCCGGGGCTCCTCCTCCGCCTCAGTATCCGGCTACAGCCAGCCGCGCCTCCGGAGCATCGCCCAGATCCCGCCGCCGAGGCCGAGGATCACCGCGCAGCTGGTGAGGAACCCCCACTCCTTCGAGAAGCCGGGGTAGGGCACGTTCTGCCCGTAGAACCCCGTGACCGCCGTCGGCACCGCGATGATCGCGGCCCAGGAGGCGAGCTTCTTCGTGATCTCGTTCAGGTCGTTGCCCTGCTCGTTCTGGTTCGTGTCCAGGATGCTCGACACGAGCTCGTGCTGCGCCTCGATCTCGTCCGTCGCCTGCAGGACGTGGTCGTGCACGTCCTGGAAGTACGGGCCGAGCCGGTCGCTCGCCAGGTGGTGGTCCTCGTCGCTGCGGATCAGGCGCGCCACCACCTCGCGCATCGGGGCGACGGCGCGACGCAGCCGGCTGAGGCTCTTCCGCAGCTCGAACCCGCGACGCCGGATCTCCGCCCGCCGCTTCGCGTCGAACATCGCGTCCTCGAGCAGCTCCAGCGCGTCGCCGATCTGCTCGACGGCCCGGTAATGCCCGTCGACCACCGCGTCGACGAAGCCGTGGACCAGGAACCCGACCCCCGCCTGCACCAGGTCGCGGTCCGCGTCCCAGCGGGCGACGAGGGCGTCGATGTCCCACTCGGCCTTCCGCACGGTGATCAGGGCGCGGTCCGTGATGAAGGCGCTCAGCTCGGACACCGCGAGCTCGTCTGAGCCGGGTTCGAACGTGACGGCGTACATGTTCACGAACAGGTGCGTCCGGTACCGGTCGAGCTTCGGCCGCTGATGGTCCTGCACCGCGTCCTCGACGGCGAGCGGGTGCAGGCCGAACTCGTGCGTGACGATGCTGAGGTCGGCGACGTCCGGGTCCAGCAGGTCGAGCCAGACGAACGCGTCGTCGTGCGCGGCGAGGTGATCGCTGATCGACTCGGCCGGGAACCCCTCGTCCACCAGCCGGCCACCGCGGTAGAGGCGGGTGCGGGTCGGGCACGTCGGCGGCGTCGCCTCGGTCACGCTCGCAGCGGACGGCCCCGCCTCCTGCGGGTCCCCGGATGCCGGCTCGACGGCGGGGACGCTCGGTTCGCTCATCCCCCCATGCTCGACCCACCGGATCGGCGTTCGATGGTGAGCGGCCGGGGACGGTCAGAGCGCGGTGACCGCCTGCGGGACCATCGAGAGGGCGAAGCCGATCACGACCACGCAGAGCGCGGTCACGACCCACCGATAGGGCCCGCGCATCCGGTGCTCGCGCGGCAGCGCCTTCGCCTCCAGGGCCAGGAGGAAGCCGAGCACGAGCGGCAGCAGCAGCGCGTTCATCACCTCCACCTCGACCGCGAGCTGCACGAGGTTCACCGACGCGAGGACGAGCGCGGCGCCGACCACATGGATCAGCCCGTACACGAGGAAGAAGCGCCAGTTGCTCCGCCCGACCCGCTCGTTCAGGGAATGCCGCCACCCGAACACGTCCGCGAGCCCCCACGAGCCCGCGAGCGACACCACGAGCGCGGCGACCAGGGCCGCCCCCAGCACGGCGAGCCCGACCAGCACCGCGGCCGCGCCGCCGCCGAGGAAGGGGGCGAGGGCGGTCGCGATGTCGCCGACGGTGTTCAGCGCCTTGTTCCCGTGATGCGTCCAGACCGTCGCCGCGAGCGCGACGATGACGACGATCATCACCCCCTGGGTGAGGACCGATCCGAAGGCCGTGTCGCGGCGCTCCCGCTTCAGGTCCCCGGTGGTCAGCCCTTTGTCGATGACCGCGGTCTGCTGGTAGAAGATCATCCACGGCATGATCACCGCGCCGACGTTCGCGGCGAGCAGCAGCAGGTAGCCCTGGTCGCCGATGGGGATCCGTCCGAGCCCGGACAGGATCGCGGCCGGGTCGGGCCGGGCCAGCAGCATCGCGGGGACGAACAGCAGCTGCGCGAGGCCGACGACGATGCCGATCCGCTCCGCGCGCCGGTAGCTGCCCATCAGCCCGACCGCGAGCAGGCCGGCCGTCGCCACCGGCACGGTGATCCAGGGCGACACCCCGAACAGCTCCCCCGCTCCCGCCACGCCGGCGAACTCGGTGAGGAGCGCCCCGATCGAGGACGCGACGAGCGGGACGACGGACACCACGCCCCAGCCGCGCCCGAAGGTCTCGGCGATCAGCTGGCCGTGCCCCTTGCCGGTCACGACGCCGAGCCGGACCGTGATCTCCTGCACCATGTAGAGGATCGGGATGAGCAGCAGCTGCGGCAGCACGAGCGCGTACCCCCACTGCGCTCCCGACTGCGCGGCGGTGACGAGACAGCCCGCGTCCGTGTCCGCGAGCATGACGATGAGCCCCGGGCCCCAGACCGCGAGCAGCCCGCGCCGGGAGGCGGCCGGTTCGGCGAGTGCGGGAGCGGCTCCAGCACTCGTCGACGGCACGGCGCCAGTTTAGGGTCGCCTAACCTCCGGATCCGTGGGGGCCCGTCTCAGCCTCGGCCGACTCCCGGGACGAGGGGGCTGCGGTCCCGGGGCAGGCGACGGGCGAGCCAGGGCAGCGCGTACCGGACCCAGAGGGCGAAGACCAGCGGGGCGACCGCCAGGACCCAGAGCAGCGACGCGGTCACGTCCGTCGGGTAGTGCACGCCGTCGATGGTGAGCAGCAGCGCCACCCCCACGAGCAGCAGCGCCCCGACCACGACGAGGACCCGCCGGAGCGTGCCGGGGCGGATCAGGAGGATCGTCGTGACGACGACGGCGCTCGCGAACGCCATGTGCCCGCTCGGATACGACGCGTCGATCTGGGCCGGGTGGTACGGCAGCGCCAGCTGGGCGGCGATCGGCCGAGGGCGGTGCACGAGCAGCTTCACGACGGCCATCGAGAGCCAGGACACCGCGATCGTGACCGCGAACGTGGACGCCCGCTGCCAGCTGCGGCTCACGAGCAGGATCACCGCGGTGATGACGACGGTCCCCACGATCGCCGGCGCGGGCCCGATCCCGTGGTACAGCGCGTTCCCGAGCGCGCCGATCACGCCGTGGTGCAGGAGGTTCAGCGCGTGCGAGAGCGGCATCTCGAAGGCCCCTCCGGCCTTCAGCAGGAAGCCGATCACGATCAGCAGGACGGCCGCGGGCACCGCGATGAAGGCGCGAATGCGCACATCGGAGCGCGTCACGGCCCGAGCGTGCGCCACCGGGGCGTCGGGCGTTCCTGCTGGGCTCATCCGCTCGTACACGAGCAGTAGCCTCCGGAACGGCGTCTCAGAGATCGCCAAGAACCGCGCAACCGCGGCCGCGCCCGTCGGTCTTCGCGGATCCGGAATTTCTCAGCGACACCCCGGTCGATCGCCTCACTGCACGGCGTGTCGTCGGATTTCTCCGGATCCGCGACGGTCACGCGGCGAGGATGCGCTGCTTCTGCGCCTGGAACTCCGCCTCCGTCAGCACCCCGGATGCGCGCAGCTCGCCGAGCCGCTGCAGCTGCTCGACCGGGTCGGGCGCCGCGACTTGCTGCGGCGGCGGGGCCTGCTGCTCGGGCGGTGCGGCCTGCTGCTCCTGGGAAGCCCAGCGGTTCGCCTGACGACGCGACACCCGGTTCGACACCGCGGTCGCCGTCCCGGCGATCACGGCGGTCCGCGCCACGCCTCGGATGAGTCCCATCACGTCCCTCCTGGTTCCGGTCAGGTCACGCCGGCACGCGTGCGGACGCGGGCCGGTCCTCGATCTCGTCCAGCCGCGCCGCGACGTCCAGCGCCGGGATCCGCGCACTCGACACGACCTCGGCGCCTGCGGCGGCCATCGCCGTCACGAACGGCACCGCCCAGGTGTTCTCGTAGATGACGATCCCGACCGCGTCGCCCGGCGCGATGAGATCGCCGAACTCCTCCAGGTCATCGTCGTCGAGCAGCCCGGATTCGACGCCGTCGAACAGCGCCAGGTCGAGCAGGCCGTCGCCGTCGAGGTCCGCGAGCGCCGCGCCACGGACCGTGCCGTCGGTCCCGCGCTTCGCGAACCGCAGGTCGAGCACGCGGATGATCCCACGGTCGACGAGGTCGACGATGGCCCGCAGCCCGTCGCCGGTGAACCGCGCGTGCGGGAACCGCAGCGCCAGGTAGTCGATGGGGCCGACGCCCACGTCCGTCATCGCGCTCCTCCGTCCTTCCCGCCTCCGCCGGGGCGGGGGCGGGACCGTCGTGCTGCGCAAGGACGGTACGAGCGGCGGACGGGCTCGGCATCGTCCGCCGCGGATGAGGGGTGCTCGCGGCAGCGTCATCTGCGCAGCAGGTGCTGAGCCATCTCCGGTACGCCGATGCCGAGCACGCCCTGGACGGTGTGCCAGTCGTGGGCGCTGTCGGGCAGGCGCACGACCGAGACCACCAGCCCGGCGCGGGCCGCCGCGTTCGCGAGCGCCGCAGCGTCCGCACCGTAGTCGGTGTCGGCGGCACCCCATCCGATGACCACCAGGTCCTCGGGGAACGGCCCGAGACGGCGGAGGAGGCGCACCGGTGTCGCAGCCAGATAGCGCTCCAGGTCGCCGTGGAACGCTTCGCGGACCGTGTTCGGAACACCACGGTCCTCCTCGGCGAGTTCGGGTGCGATCGCGAGACCGGCCGTGAAGAGCCGCCGATGCGTCGGGAGGAGCTGCAGGACGCAGGTCCCTCCCTCGGAGAACCCCTCGACACCCCAGCCCCCGACGCGTACGGGGAGGTGGGTCCTCGCCCAGTCGGGCACGTCCCGCGTGAGATAGGTGTCGACGCGCCCCAGCCGGGAGTCGAGACACATCGGATTGTTGCCGGGGAGCCCGATCTGGTCGGCCGCGATCACGATCGGCGCGATGCCGTGGTTCTCGGCGGCATAGCGATCCAGGACGCCGCTGAGGCCGCCGTTCACGAAGACGTCCGTGGGCCACCCGGGCTGGCCGGACAGGGACAGGATGACCGGGAGGCGCGGCGGATCCCGCGTGAGGGCCGCCGGCGGCAGGTAGACGACCGCCGGCCGTGCGCCGAAGTGCGACAGACGCGCCGGGATCCGGACGGTGCCGAGCACGCCGTGCGCAGGGAGCTGCCCGCGGGGTCGCCAGTCGGCCGCGTCGACGAGACGCGCCGGAAGCACCGGGAGCGCGAGCGCGGGGATCGCGTCGCGGTGGAAGAGGGCGCCCAGCGTGGGGTAGGCAGCCACATCGACGTTGATCCCGAACGCTCCGGCGAGCAGCGACGCGGGTATCAGGGCTGCCGCCTGGATCCGGCGCCCCGCCCCGCGCCGCACCAGACCGTGCACCCCAACGGCGACTCCGCCGAACGCGAGCGCGCACCACATCCGGATGATCGACGTGAAGTGGACCCCGACCACGTCGACCACGTCGCTGGCGAGCCAGGCGATGATCAGGCCGGCGCCGCAGCCGAGCGCGAGCACGACGAGACCGGCGGCGACCGAGCGGATCGCAGCAGGGGGTGGGGAGATGCGCCGCGGGGGCCGCTGCAGCGCCCTCCCGCGCAGCAGCGCGAGTGCGCGACGGGGCCCGACGGGCAGCAGCACCGAGATCGCGAGGAGCACGCTTCCCGCGTACAGCGGGACGAGCTTGGTCCACACCTCGAGCCGGGTGCGGAGCACGAGATCGAGCAGTCTCACGACGTCAGCCGGGCGTGCGCAGCCGGGCGGCCCTGCGGCCCGCTCGACCGGGTCGGTGTGCGAGATGGCTCCCTGCCAGAGCGACGAGATGCTTCGGGGCGGCGTCGGGCAGGTAGGCCCGCAGCAGCGCCATGCCGATTGCGGGCAGCGCCATCCGGTCGGGCACGACCATGAGGAGGGGCGGGCACTCGGGCTGGAACTTGTGCTTGAAGGCCGCGAGCGAGCGGAAGCCGTAGGCGGGCTCGAGCACGGCCGCGAGTCGGTCGAGCAGACGCGAAGCCGCCGAGTCACCCGACGACGCGGATGTCGCCAGCGGGGAGGCGGACAGGCTCACGAATTCGAGCCCCTCCTCCCGAGCGACGAGCACCGCGGAGGCGATCAGGAACTCGATCCCCCCGCTCATGCCGCGATGCGACGACGCATCATGTCGAGCGTCGACCCGATCCGCTTGCCGTCGCGCCAGGTCGGCAGCCAGCTCGTCACCGCTTCGATGCGGTCGTCAGGACCGACCGCGAGCAGCAGCCGGGTGTCTCGATCCTTCAGCTCCCGCAGGCCGCCGAGGGTGAACGACATCTCCGGGAGCGCCCGCTGGGCCGCCCAGTCCTCCGAGATCGCCTCGATCTGCGCCCGCCGCGCCGGCGAGCACCCGGCCCAATCGGTCCACACCGCGCGCACGCCGAGCCGTTCCGCCCGGTTGAACGACGAGCGCACGTCGGCCCACCGCTTCCCCGTCATCGAGAAGGTCGCGGGCCGGATCACGCTGTCCTCGCCGATCGGCATCGTGCGCCACGTCCCGGCGGCCGTCAGGCGCTCGGCGAAGGCGGGGCGCACGGTGTAGAACACCGGCGTGAGGCCGCGGTCCTCGCAGTCGCGCGCGAAGTCGCGGGCCGCCGGCTCCGAGCCCTCCTCGGCGCCGAGGGGCTCGCTGATCGCGAGCGCGACGGTGCCGACCGGACGATAGGCGACCGCATGCTCGCCGTCCGCGGTGAACCAGAGGCGGTTGCCCGGCCACAGCGCCATGCCGGCGAGCGGACCGCCCGGGGCGGCTTGCAGCAGGCGCCGCGCGCGTCTGATGTCGGCGGCCGGCGCTCGGTCGCGCACCGCGATCAGGCAGAGCGCCACCGCGAGCGCGACGCCCGTCCACGCGACCGGGCCCGTCCACGCCCAGACCTGGTGCGCAACGGGCCCGGTCGGTACGAAGTCGGCGCGACGCAGGCGGAGGAAGCCGAGCGGCACGAACCGCTCGGGGAGGTCACCCAGCAGATCGCCCAACCCGGGTACCGGCGAGAACTGCGCCCGGGCGAACCAGGCCACCGCGAGCGAGGCGACAGCCGATCCGAGGACCGAGAGCCCGGCGACCGCGGCGGCGGCCCGGCCGACACCGCGGGTGGTGGACACGGTGAAGTGCCGCCGCTGCAGCACCACCAGCGCGGCGACCGCGAGCGGGAGCGCGACGGAGAGGATCGCCTGGACGAGCGTAATCGAACCCGCAGCCCTCGTCGCGGCACCGGGGGTGAGCGGGATCAGGTCGAAGTAGACGGCGCCCAGCACGGCGTAGAGCAGCTCGACGGCGACCGCCACGATCGCACCGACGCGGTAACCGCGCCACAAGGCGATCGCCGCGAGCACGAGGACGAGCAGCGGCAGCACCGAGACGAGCTGGACGCCGGGCAGCACGCCGGAGAGGCGCGTGAACTCGTGCGCGCAGACCGCGACGGGATGCTGCAGGTGACACCAGTGCTCGGCACCGTGGCCGGCCGGGTGGGCGCTTCGGACCAGCTGCCCGGTCGGCCGCAGCAGACCCCAGCCGTGCGGAGCGAGACCGGATGCGAGCGGACCGGCGGCCGTGATCCCCACGAGCACCGCGACGAGGCTGCGCGCTTCCCGATGCGATCCGGCGAACGGCGTGGCGCGCGGTGCTTCCGTCGCCATCGTGAGCCCGAGGAGCAACCCGACGATCGCTGCGACGACCCGGTAGAGGTCGGCCGGCCCACCCCAGTACAGCATCGCCACCGCGAGCGCGGCGAATCCGAGGACGCGGATCCTCCGCCGCCAGAGTGGTCCGACGACCGCGCTCAGTGCGAGCGCGACACCGGCGAGCGGGATGGTCGGATCGAGGACCAGCAGCGTCATCGGGGGCCCGGGCACGATCGTGCGGGTCGCGAAGCCGGCCACCTGCAGCAGGACTCCGACCACGGAGCCCGCGACGCCGGTCGCGGCGAAGACGCCCACCGTCCGCAGCGGGCCCAATCGCGGCTCGGCTGCACCGATGACGACGAGCACGCCCACGACGGCGAGGAGGGCGTGCAGCGGGCTGTGCGGCACGAGGATCCCGGCGAGCAGGCCCGGAACGACCTGCCCGTGCACGAGCACCTCGGGGTCCCAGCCCCAGTGGTGCCGGGCGGCCGTGCCGCTCCCCCACGGCGCGAGGGTGCCCGCGACGACGGCGAGCACGGCCATCGTCGTCGCCAGCGCCAGCGTCACCGGACGGTGCACGAGCCATCCCCGCATCAGCGCAGTCCCCACGTCGGCAGCAGGCGCTGCAGACCGAGGTCGAGCCCGGCCGCGCCCGTGTTCCAGTTGTGCGCGAGCCCGGGGATGCGCTCGAACGTCGCGTGGATGCCGACGTGACGAGCGGCGGCGGCCATGGCCGGTGCGACGCGCCCGTAGCGGTGGTCGAGCGCGCCGACGCTGTAGATCGCGGTGATGCAGTGGTACCGGCCGTGCTTCCGCATCATCGCGATCGGATGCGCGGCGCGCCACGCGGCCGCGTCGCCGTGGAAGGCCTCTGCGACGGTCCGTGCCACGGTGTGGTCGAGCGGCCCCCACTCGGGCGAGACGGCGATGACCCCTCCGAAGAGCTCGGGGTGCGAGGCGCCGAACTGGGCCGCGCAGGTCCCTCCTTCCGAGAACCCTCCGACCGCCCAGTGCGCCCGATCGCGGGCGGCCGCCGGTACATGGTCGAGCACCCAGCGGCGCACATCGACCGTGATGTAGGTCGCCACCCGGCCGAGTGGCGAGTCGACGCACATCGGATTGCTGCTGTACGCCCCGAGCTGATCCGGCACGACGACGATCGGCGCCCGCCCGCCGTTCCGCGCGGCGATCGCATCGAGCCGCGTCTGGAGACCACCGGCCAGGAAGACATCCGAAGGGCTGCCCGGCTGACCCGAGAACGCGATCACCACGGGGAGGCTCCGCCTCGGCTGCTCGGCCGTCGCCGGCGGCAGGTAGACCCAGGCGTCCCGCGCTCGGAAGTGCGACACGCGCCCCGCGATGCGCACGGTGCCGAGGGTCCCGACGGTCGGCGGCGACGCGGACGGCGCGCTCGAGACGACGCGGTCGACCCGGAGCGGCTGAACACCGGTGTCGCCGAACGCGGCGCCGAGGGTCGGGTAGTACGCGACGTCGCGGTTGATCATGAGTGCTCCGGACACGAGCGCCCCCACCAGCGCGAGGAGGGCCACCGCCCTCCGCCACCAGGCGGTGCGCACGAGGTTCACGACGGCGATCCCGGCTGCCGCACCCGCACCGGTCGCAGCGGCCCTGATCACCGTCGAGGCGGGAGCGCCGAACGCGTCCAGCAGATCGACCGACACCCACACCGCGAGTGCCCCGAGGGCGGCTCCCGCACCCGCCGCCGCCGCGGACCAGCCGGCGCGCACGACCCCTGCCCCTCGCACACCGAGCCGCGGGACCAGGAGCACGAGCAGCGCGGCCGCCGCCGTCGCATACACGCCCGTGAGGAGCGGGCCGTCCTCGATCGGCACCGATTGCAGCCAGACCACCGGATTCACCGCGGACCGATCCTCTCCGCGCGGCGTCGATCACCAGCGCGTCCGTCCGCAGTGTTCAGGAGCGGAACGCGGCTCGGGGTGGTTCGCATCCGATCTCCTCCTCGCGACGGAGCAGGACCATTCGCGAGGACGACCGGTTCCGTGGACGCGACGCGTCCGGAGGGATGTCTACGGGATGCGTCGCCATCGAAACGGCCGCCGGGGTCGGCTGTCACAGACCTGTCACGGAGCACACGACGGCGATCCCCCGACCGGCCGATACCGTTCGTGGGGCCGCTCTCGACATCAGGAGGACCGATTGGCTGGAGCGACCGCTCGGCGCCTGGGGCGTCCCCTCGCCGCCGCGCTCGCCACCGGCGCCGTCGTGCTCGTCGTGGCCGGCGCCGTCCTCGCGCTGCACCGGTCGTTCGCCGACCCGGGGCCCGTCACCCTGCACCTCTCCTCGGCGGATCCGGACGCGGTCGCCTCCCACACCTACCTCATCGACTGCGATCACCAGACCGTGGTGCGCCCTGCGTCGTTCGTGCTGACCTGCGCGGACGCGAACAGCTCGCTCGAGCCGGCGCGCTGGACGGTCTGGGGAGGCTCCACTGCTCGCGGCAGCGGCTCGTACGTGGAGAACGACTGCAAGCCGAACTGCGCTGCGGGGACCTTTCGCGACTACGACGTCGAATTCACCGCCGATCGTCTCGCGGAGGCGGACGGCACCGGGCACTACCGGCGCATCACCGTGCACTTCGTGAAGGCCGAGCCCTCCTGGGTCCGGCACCGCACCGCGGAGTTCGACGTCGACTTCTTCCACCTCGGCTGACTTGACGATGACCGCTGTGCTGCTCGTCGAGGACGACGACGACGTCCGCATGACGACGGCGCTCCTCCTCCGCCGCCACGGCTTCGTGGTCCTCGCCGCCGCCGACGCGACGGCCGCGCTCGAAGCGGTCGACGGCGCGGCGGTCGACGTCGTCGTCGCGGACGTCGGCTTGCCGGAGGTCGACGGCATCGCACTGACGCGCCTGATCCGCCTCCGGTCCGACGTCCCGGTCCTGCTGCTGACCGCACGCGATCTGCCTGCCGACATCGTGCGCGGGCTCGAGGCCGGGGCGGACGACTACGTCACGAAGCCCTTCGACGGCGGCGTGCTCGCGGCCCGGCTGCGCGCGCTCGAACGGCGACGCGGGACGAGGACACCGGCGGTCACGAGGATCGGGGACATCGAGGTGAACCGCTCCGCGAGGACGCTCAGCCGCGGCGACCGGACGATCGTGGTCAGCCCGACCGAGTTCAAGCTGCTCGAAGCCCTCCTCGACGCGGAGGGCGCGACGCTGTCGCGCCGTCAGGCGCTGCGCTCGGTCTGGGGCGACGAGGACTGGATCGACGAGCGGGTCGTCGACACCAACGTGCTCCGGCTGCGAGCCAAGCTCGGTGACGGGGCGATCGAGACCGTGCGCGGCTTCGGATACCGGATCCCGAGGACGCCGTGAGGCGAGGCATCCCCTGGTACCGGTCGATCCGGACGCGGATCGCCGTGCTGTTCGCCACCGGCGCGCTGGTCTCCGCCGCGCTCGTGGGAGGCGTGCTCGACACCGGCATGATGACGAGCGGCATCAGCCAGCTGCGCGATCGCGCCGTCGATGCCGTCGCTGCGGCCACCGCGACCTACGACTTCACCGGCACGGTGCCCATCGACGCCACGGTCGGCGCGAGCGGCGCGCCGCCTCGGGTGGACGCAGCGATCCGCCGGGACACGGTCACCACGTGGTTCGACGGGCGGTCGATGTGGGCGTCACGGCGGGTCGCCTCCGGACGGGTCCTCACGGTTCGGATCCCCGCGGTCGGACTGCTCCGGCAGCGCGAGGAGATGCTCACGATCCTCGGGCTCCTGGTCGCGGGCGTGCTCGCGGCTGCGACGGCCGTCGGATGGCTGGTGGCCGGCTCCCTGACGGGTCGGCTGCGCTCGGCGGCGAACACGCTGGCGCCCGCTGCCGTCCCCGCCCGAGGCGCGCGGGACGAGGTCGAGGAGCTCATCGATCAGATCGAGGGACTGACGGACGCGCTCGCGGCGCGTCTGGACCGGGAGCGCGCGTTCTCCGCAGACGTCGCACACGAGCTCAGGACCCCCCTCACGGCGCTCAGCACGGCGGCCGAGCTGCTTCCACCCGGTGAGGAGGCCGAGGTGGTCATGCGACAGGTCACCCGGATGCGACGGCTCGTCGAGGACCTCCTGGAGCTCGCGCGCGCGGAGGCCACCTTCCCGTTCCGGGCCGGACCGGTGGACGTCGGCGAGCTCGTGTGTCGCGTCGTCGCGGACGACGGCGACGTCGAGGTCGTGCTCGACGGACCCGGCACCCGCGTGACCGACGGGGCGATGCTCGAGCGGGTCCTGACGAACCTGATCCAGAACGCTCGGCGCCACGGGGCACCACCGATCCGCGTCGTCGCGCGCGACGGCGTGGTCGATGTGCTGGACAGCGGCCCAGGATTCCCGCGGACTGTCCTCATCGACGGTCCCAGGCGGTTCGGTAAGCACGGCAGCGCGGCGGGGGTGGGATTGGGCCTCGCGATCACGACGGCGTGGGCGCATCGGATCGGAGCGGAGCTCGTGCTGGACAACACCTCGACCGGGGCCCGCGCCTCGGTGCGGCTCCCAGACGACGACCGGATCGCCCCCGAGGGGGCACGAGTGCGAGCCGAAGGTCGACCACGGGCCGATGCGATTTGAGGCGCTCGCCGGCGCCCCAGGGTCACCCTCGGCTCTGCTCGGTCCCGCGCCGATGCGGGCACCCGCTGCAGCTGTGGAACGAGCGCGGCCGGGCTGTCAGCCGACCACGCCGGCCGCGAGCTGCTGCAGCGCGGCGACGTGCCCGTCGAAGGCTCGGCGCCCCGCCGCCGTCAGGCACACGGTCGTCGTGCGCCGGAGGTCCGTCCGGCTGAGCGACGCCTCCTTCCGCACGCGGACGTAGCCGAGGTCGACGAGCGCCTTGACCGTCTTCGAGAGGTTCGCGTCGGAGAGGTCGAGCGTGTCCCGCAGCGCGGCGAACTCGGCGTCGCCGACGTGCCGGAGCAGGCCGCAGAGTCGCAGCCGGTTCGGGGCGTGGATCGCGTCGTCGAACCGGGGCTCAACGGCCATGGCGCAGCTCGGCGAAGGACGCGCGGTCGTACCAGCGCCCGCCGACGACCGTGGCCGCGAACACCGCGGCCACGAACACCGTGACCCAGAGCGCGGCACCCGCGCGCGCGGCGACGAGCGAGGCGACGAACAGGAGCACGACGGCGACGGCGAGGCAGATCGCGCGCCATCGACTCCTGGGCCCGGCGTCCCGGAGCACCGCGAACCCGGTCGCCCGCTTGTGCGCGAGCAGGAGGAAGACGAGTCCGACGCAGCCGAAGGTCACGACGGTCGACCGCGTGCCGCTGTCCACGATCGCCGGGGAGGCCACGAACGCCGCGAGGATCGCGCCGAGGCCCGGGTAGTACCACCACGGCGTGCGGAGCCGCTCCGCCAGCGCGGCCCGGTCGGCGTCCAGCGCGTCGAGCGCACCGCGCGCCTCGTCGGGCGGGAGGGCGCCGGAGGCACCCGGGGCGGCGGGATCGCTTTCCATACCGGCAACCGTTTCACTTTCCAGAGCGGAAAGCAACCGTGAGCAGTCGGAGCTCGGGTGCCCTCCCGCACCGGAGCGCCGGCGGGGCAGAGTGGACGCATGGTCACCTCGGTCGCGGTGCTGTCGGACGTGCACGGGATGCTCGTCGCACTCGACCGGGTGCTCGCCGAACCGGTGATCGCGAGGGCGGAGCGCGTCGTGGTGACCGGCGACCACACCTGGGGACCCCAGCCCGCGCAGGTCCTCGACCGCCTCCTCGAACTCGGCGACCGGGTCGTCCTCGTGCGCGGGAACGCCGACCGGGAGCTGCTGCAGATGTCGCGCGGCCTCGACGTCGGACTCGGCGAGGACCCGCTCTCCACGTGGGGCGCGAGGCAGTTGACGACCCGCCACCAGGACGCGATCGAAGCCATGCCGGAGTCCGTGGTGCTCGACGTGGACGGGTTCGGGCCGACCTTCTTCTCGCACGCGACACCGAGCAGCGACGAGGAGGTCGTCCTCGTCGACTCCCGGCCCGATCGCTGGCTCGAGGCGCAGGCGGGGCTCGCCGAGGACATCGAGACCGTCGTCACGGGACACACGCACATGCCCTTCATCCGCCTCGTCGACCGCCGCCTGGTCGTCAACCCGGGCAGCGTCGGACTCCCTTACGGACGCACCGGCGCGCACTGGGCGGTACTCGATCGAGGCGTCGCCTCACTCGGCAGGACCCGCATCGACCCGAGCGACCTGATCGCACGGACCGCCGCAGGCTCGTCCTTCCCCGGGGTTCGGGCCTGGCTCGAGCAGGTGATCAGGCACCCGGAGAGCGACCTCGTCGCTCTCCGGGAGTTCGCGCGTCGCGAGACGACGATGGGCCGGTCCAGGAGGACCGGCCCATCAGGTGTTTCGGTACACCCCCCGGGACTTGAACCCGGAACCCACTGATTAAGAGTCAGTTGCTCTGCCAATTGAGCTAGAGGTGCGTACGACCGCTCAGCGGCCGGGGAGCAAGATTAGCAGACACGAGAGGATCTCCGACATGACGGACACGGCCGCACGCCTCGCCCCCGGCGACCAGGCACCCGACTTCACCCTGCCCGACTCGACCGGCAAGCCGGTCTCGCTCGCCGACCACCGCGGCAAGAAGGTCGTCCTGTACTTCTACCCGGCCGCGATGACACCCGGATGCACCACCGAGGCGTGCGACTTCCGCGACAACCTCAACTCGCTCCGGTCGGCCGGGTACCAGGTGATCGGCGTGTCCAAGGACGAGCCGGCCGAGAACGCGAAGTTCGCCGAGCAGGAGTCGCTGAACTTCCCGCTGCTGTCGGACCCGACGCTCGAGGTGCACAAGGCGTACAGCGCGTTCGGCGAGAAGTCGCTCTACGGCAAGACGGTCACGGGCACGATCCGGTCGACGTTCGTCATCGACGAGCACGGCCGGGTGAGCCTGCCGCTCTACAACGTGAAGGCCAGCGGTCACGTCGCGAGCCTGCGCAAGCGGCTCGGCGTCGACTGATCAGGACTGGGAGGAGCGGCGCGCGGTGGCCTCGCGGACGGGCCGCGTGAGCAGCAGGACCGCGGCCACCACGCCCGGGACGATCGCGACGAGACCGAGTCCGGGCTGCGCGCCCTGCCCCTGGAACGTGTAGAGCCCGACGAGCACCTGCACGATCTGCCAGACGAGGCCCGGGGTCCGCGACCAGGAGCGGGCCCGCAGGGTGCCGACCGCGACCAGCACCAGCAGCGCCGCGGCGAGCAGCAGCGTGCCACCGACGCCGTAGGCGGTCGGCGGGTAACGACTCCCGGGGCCGGCGGCGATCGAGAGCGCCGCGAGGACGGCCATGCCGACGGCCTCGAGCAGCTCGATGACCGCGACGAGGACGAGGGCGATCGGACGGGGAGCGGGGACGGTCGGAGGGCTCACAGGCACATCAGACCTTCGCACCCTTGATCGCGGTTCGGTGCTGTGTCACCATGTTTCCGGTTCGTTTCGATGCCCCCGAAGCCGTGGGCATACGGTGACGCGGACAAGAGGAACGGGAGACCGTTCCTCTTCGGCTGTCAGGGGCTGGAATCCAGCCTAGGCCCCGTCACCCGGAGAACATCGAGCGACCGCTGACTGCCCGGCGCCGCCTGCTGCCTCCGGGACGATCGAACTGAATGAAGGAGCGCCCACGCATGGACTGGCGTGACCGAGCTGCCTGCCTGACCGCTGACCCGGAGCTCTTCTTCCCCGTCGGCAACACCGGGCCGGCGGTGGATCAGATCGACCGGGCGAAGTCGGTCTGCGGTCGCTGCACGGTCACCGAGTCGTGCCTCCAGTACGCGCTCGAGACGAGCCAGGACTCCGGCGTCTGGGGCGGCCTGTCCGAGGACGAGCGCCGCGCCCTGAAGCGCCGCGCCGCGCGCGCCCGCCGCTCCGCCTGA
>NZ_JBQCGC010000012.1:0-60432 GCF_051956055.1 Amnibacterium sp. | reverse complement strand
GCGGAGACGGAGGCGGAACCGGGCGAGCCGCCCCGCCACGCGCCGGCGCCCGATGCGGCGAGCAAGCCGGAGGGTCCGGAGGACCTGCACGAGCCGACGTGGAAGTACTCGCTGAAGAAGACGGCGCAGGAGTTCGGGGCCGACCAGTGCACCGACCTGGCGGCCGCCCTCGTCTACTACTCGGTCCTGGCGCTCGGGCCGGCGGCCATCGCGATCGTCTCGATCCTGGGCCTCCTCAGCCCGACCGCCGTGAGCCAGTTGACCCAGCAGTTCCTTGCGCCGGTCCGGCAGAGCTCGCCCGGCGTCTACAACATCGTCACGCAGCTGATCGACAACGCGACGCGCACGCAGGGCGTCGGCATCGGCCTCGTCGTCGGCGTGCTCGGCGCGATCTGGTCCGCGTCCGGGTACGTCGGGGCGTTCGGGCGGGCGATGAACCGCATCTACAGCATCCCGGAGGGCCGGCCCATCTGGAAGCTGCGGCCGACGCAGCTCCTCGTGACCGTCGCGGTGGTGATCCTCGCGGTGGTCGGGGCGCTGATCCTGGTCTCGACCGGGCCGATCGTGAATCAGATCGCGACGGCCATCGGCATCGGGCCCATCGCGCTGACGGTGTTCCAGATCGTGAAGTGGCCGATCCTGGTCGCGATCGCGGTGGCGGGCATCGCGATCCTGTACTACTTCTCGCCGAACCTCCGGCAGCCGAAGTTCAAGTGGATCAGCACCGGATCGTTCCTCGCGCTCGTCGTGTGGGCGCTCGCGACGGCTGCCCTCGGCGCCTACCTGGCGCTCACCGGCGGCGGCAGCTACGCGAAGACCTACGGCGCGGTCGCGGGCGTGATCGTCTTCCTGCTGTGGCTCTGGATCACGAACCTGGTCCTGCTGTTCGGTGCCGAGTTCGACGCCGAGCTCGAACGCGGCCGCGAGCTGCAGGCCGGCATCGCGGCGGAGGAGCAGATCCAGCTACCGCCGCGCGACACCCGCCAGTCCGACAAGAAGGCGGCCAAGCACGAGGAGCAGGTCGCCCAGGCGCGGCGGCTGCGCATGTCGAGGGGTCGGCGGGACTGACCGCTCCCCCGCCGCGAACGACACCGGCCCGCACACGTCATCGTGCGCGGGCCGGACTGTCGGGTGGAGGCGGCCGGGAAGCGCCTCCACCCAGCTCGGGGTCGTCCTAGTGGACGACGGGACGCCGGATCGCGCCCGGGAGCGGGCGGCGCTCGGCCGGCAACGGCTCTCGGTCGGCGGCGCGACGGCGATCCGCCTTCCGGATCATCGGGCCGACGATCAGGGCGAGCGCGAGCGACGCGACGCACCAGGCGGTGATGCCTGCGAGGACCAGGACCAGGGTGGTGAGCACGGGGAGAGCATGACCGTCCGCAGACCCCCAGATCGGGAGGCTCGCGGCGCGTCGCACGGCGGATCGGGACCCCCCGAAGTGGGGGCACGAGCGGCACCGCTCCCCCGCGGTGCGCTCCGGCGTGTCGCGCCCGGCGAGGCCCCTCGGGAGGCTAGGCCCCGTTCGCGAGGAGCGCGGCGACGGCGGCGAGCGCCTCGTGCGCCTGCGCGCCCTCGGCGCGGACCCGGACCCGTTCACCGTGGCGGAGTCCGAGGGCGATGACGCGGAGGAGGCTCGACGCATCGGCACCGTTCACCGTGACCCGGGCGTCGAAGCCGGCGACGAGCCGCACGAGCGCCGCGGCTGGCCGCGCGTGCAGCCCTTCGGGATCGGTGAGCTCGACGGTCCGCTCGAGCGAGCCCTGGTCCTGGTCCGCGCCCGCGGCGGCGGGCTCCCCCGTGGCGGCGCGGGCCACCGCGTCGAGGTCGTCGCCGGACTCGGCTGCGACCGCCGCGGCGACGCCGCCCTCGACGAGCGGGGCGTCCAGCACGCGCACGCCGCCGGCCGGGGGCGCCTCGAGCAGGTCGACCGCGGTCTCCGCGGTGAGCAGCGCCGAGCCGAGGTCGCCGATCAGGAGGACGCCCTGCCCGCGGTCCGCGGCGGCGATCCCGGCGAGGACCTTCTCGTAGCTCGTACCGATCCCGCCGTCGTCCGTGCCCCCCGCGGCGACGAGGGGCACGGACGGCGCCATCTGCGCGGCAAGCTCGACGAGCCCCTCCGCGATCCGTGCGCTGTGCGAGACGAAGACCAGGCCGACGGGCACGCGTCAGCCCTGCGCCGCCGCGGCCGCGGCGCGGAGCTGGTAGGCGCTCGACTGGGCGCCCGGGTCGAGGTGGCCGGCCGAGCGCTCCCCCAGGTAGCTCGCTCGGCCCTTCCTGGCGACCATCGGCACGGTGGCCTCCGCACCCGCCTCCGCGGCCTCCGCCGCGGCGACGAGGACCGAGACGACGGCGCCGCCGTCCGCGAGGGCGCGCGCAGCGGCGTCGACGGCCGGCGTCCACGCGTCGACCATCGTCTTGTCGCCCGACTCGGCCTTCCCGCGCGCCACGATGCCGTCCCTCGCAGCCGTGAGCACCGCGACCACCGCGGCCGCGTCGAGCTCATCGGCGTCGCCGGCGGACTGGGCCGCCCGCAGGTAGGCGGTGCCGAGCAGCGGACCGGACGCTCCCCCGACCGTGGAGATCAACGTCGTCGCGACGAGCTTGAGCGTCGCCCCCGGAGAATCCGGGGTGGTGCCGTCGAGCTTCGCCATCACCGCGCGGAAGCCCCGGTCGAGGTTCTCGCCGTGGTCGCCGTCGCCGATCGCGCGGTCGAGGCCGGAGAGCTCCGCCTTGTGCTCGGCGACGACCGCGGCGCTCCGCCGCACCCAGTCGAGCGCCCAGTCCGTGCCCAGTGCGTCCACCCTGCTCCTTCCTACCGGCCCCACCGGAGCGCAGCCGTCTCGACGGGTGCGTCCCAGAGCGCCTTCAGCTCGTCGTCCAGCCGCAGCAGCGTGATCGAGCACCCCTGCATGTCCAGACTCGTCACGAAGTTGCCGACGAGGCTGCGCGACACCTGGATGTTCCGTTCACGGAGGATCGAGGCGGCCGCGTCGTAGACGACGTAGAGCTCGATGAGGGGCGTTGCGCCCATGCCGTTGACGAAGAGGAGCACGTCGTCGCTGGAGGTGAACGGCAGGTCCTCCAGGATCGGATCCATCAGCCTCGACACGAGCCCGTCCACCGGCTCCCACTCGATGCGCTCGCGGCCGGGCTCCCCGTGGATGCCGATGCCGATCTCGACCTCGTGGTCGCTGATGTCGAAGCTCGGGACGCCGGCGTGCGGCACCACGGGAGCGGTCAGGGCCACGCCCATCGAGCGCACGTTCCCGTTCACCTTCCGGGCGACGGCCGCGACGTGCGCGAGGTCGTCACCGCGCTCCGCCGCCGCGCCGGCGATCTTCTCCACCAGCACGGTGCCCGCGACGCCGCGCCGGCCGGCCGTGTACAGCGAGTCCTTGACGGCCACGTCGTCGTCGATGACGACCGACTCGACCTGGATGTCCTCGGCCGACGCGAGGTCCGCCGCGGTCTCGAAGTTCAGCACGTCACCCGTGTAGTTCTTCACGATGTGGAGGACGCCGGCTCCCCCGTCGACGGCCTTCGTCGCCTCGAGGATCGGGTCCGGCGTGGGCGAGGTGAAGACCGCGCCCGGCACCGCCGCGTCGAGCATGCCGTAGCCGACGAAGCCGGCGTGCAACGGCTCGTGCCCGCTGCCGCCGCCGGACACGAGCCCGACCTTGCCACGGACCGGCGCGTCGGCGCGCACGACGTAATCGGGATCCGTCTGCACCCGGACGAGCCCGGGGTGCGCTGCCGCGAAGCCCGCGAGCGAGTCCTTCACGACGGTCTGCGGATCACGGATGAGCTTCTTCATCGAAACCTCCACCAGGGGCTGGTCGGCACCACCGCCGACGACGCCGACTCTACGATCGGGCGGCGGTCGCCGCCCGAGCGTGCACAATCGTGCATCGGCCGCGGCCGCCCCGGTCGGGCCGAAGGACTCAGGCGACGAGGGCCCTGGCGAGCGGCTCGTCGAGCACGAGATCGGTGATCAGGCGGGCCGCGAGGGCGCCGCGGAGGCTCGGCAGCTTCGACTGCCCCGCCACCACGCACACCCGCCGCGCGGTCCGCCGCAGCTGGTCGAGGTCCGGACCGGACGCCCTGGCGTTCAGCGCGATGTCCCGCCAGGTGCCATCCCCTCGGTAGAACACGGTCGCCACGTCCCCGACGACGCGGTCCGTGCTGAGCGAGCGGTAGTCCTCCGGCTCGAGGTAGCCGCCGATGTAGACGTGGCTCGGCACCTCGGCGAACGGCGAGCCGAGCCCGAACAGCGCGACGTGCATGTGCTCCTGCACCTCGAGCACGCGGCGCATGCTGCGCTCGCGCCAGAGCGCCCGCTTGGTCTCGGGATCGTCGAAGAAGGCCGGCACCGGGAACTGCTGCGTGTGCGCGCCGTACGCGCGACCGAACCGGCGGAGGATCTCGCTCGCGTAGATGATGCCCGTCGTCCTCGTGTTCCCGGCACCGTTCAGCTGCACGACCTCGGCCCCGTTCAGGGGCTTGGGCACCAGGTGCCGGCTCACGGCGCTCATCGTCGAGCCCCACGCGATGCCGAGGGTCATGTTCGAGTCGAAGAAGCGCCCGAGCAGGCGGGCCGCGGACATCGCCACGCGCTCGAGCCGGTCGACGTCGCTCGTGTGGTCCGGCATGGGGACGAGATGCGCGGTGACGTCGTACCGCTCGCGGATGAGCGCCGCGAGGTTCGCCGCCGACTCGGCCGGGGAATGGATCTGGATGTCCACGAGCCCGGTCTCCCTCGCGTGGCTCAGGAGCCGCGAGACCGACGATCGCGACGTGTGCAGCTCGCGGGCGATCGCCTCCATCGTGAGGTCCTGCATGTAGTACAGGTGCGCGGCGGTCAGCGCCTGCTGCGTCCGGCCCCCTCCCCTGCCGACGAGTGCAGCGGGTGGTGCGACGGTCTCCGCGGTCATCGGTCTCCTGCCCTCCCGTGGACTGCACATCCGTGCCGGGGCACTGCGCGGATGTGCCCGGCAGCCGCAATATAGCGGCTGCACGGTTGTGCACGTCGGGCGAAGGTCCTTGCCGTGGGCGATGAACCTGGGAGTACGGTCACGGCTGCCCCCGGCGCGGACATCACCGGCCGGGTCCACTCGATGAAGAGGCAGGTATGCAGTGACTCCCTCAGTGGGAACGGAATTCCTCTCGGAGCTCGTCGGAACCGCGATGCTGCTCCTTCTCGGTGGTGGCGTCGTCGCCACCGCGATCCTGACGAAGAGCAAAGGTCTGGGCGGCGGCTGGCTGCTCATCAACTTCGGCTGGGGCCTCGCGGTCTTCGCGGGCGTCACCGTGTCGTACGCGTCCGGGGCGCACCTCAACCCGGCCGTCACCGTCGGTCTGCTCGTCGCGGGCAAGTTCACGCAGGGCATCGGCGTCGCGCTGCTCTACATCGTCGCGCAGGTGCTCGGCGCGATGATCGGCGCGTTCCTCGTCTGGCTCGCGTTCAAGAAGCACTTCGACGAGGAGGAGAACGCGGGCACGATCCTCGGCGTCTTCTCGACCGGCCCGGAGATCCGCTCGTACGGCTGGAACCTGATCACCGAGATCATCGGCACGTTCGTGCTGGTGTTCGTCGTCATCGCATTCGGTCACGGCGGGGATGCGGCGACGAAGACGCCGGCGGGGCTCGCGGCGCTGGGTGCGCTGCCGGTCGCCCTCCTGGTCGTCGGCATCGGCGCCTCCCTCGGTGGCCCGACCGGGTACGCGATCAACCCGGCCCGTGACTTCGGCCCGCGCATCATGCACGCGATCCTCCCGATCCGGCACAAGGGCTCGAGCGACTGGGGCTACTCCTGGGTGCCCATCGTCGGCCCGCTGATCGGCGGGGCGCTCGCGGGCGCGCTCTCGTACGTGCTGCTGCCCACCCTCTGACCCACCCACGACCGAATCACCCACGAACAAAGGAGTAACCGTGGCGGACTACGTCCTCGCCATCGACCAAGGCACCACCTCCACCCGAGCGATGGTCTTCGACCACGAGGGCAAGGTGGTCTCGACCGGTCAGCTCGAGCACCGGCAGATCTTCCCCCGTGCGGGGTGGGTCGAGCACGACCCGGAGGAGATCTGGAAGAACACCCGGGAGGTGATCGGTCAGGCGCTGTCCCGTGCCGACATCACCCGGCACGACATCGCGGCGGTCGGCATCACCAACCAGCGCGAGACGACCGTCGTGTGGGAGAAGGCCACCGGCAAGCCCATCTACAACGCCATCGTCTGGCAGGACACGCGCACGCAGTCCATCGTCGACCGCTTCGCGGCCGACGGCGGCGTCGAGCGCTTCAAGGAGAAGGTCGGGCTGCCGCTCTCCACCTACTTCGCCGGCACGAAGATCGTCTGGATCCTCGAGAACGTCGAGGGCGCCAGGGAGAAGGCCGAGAACGGCGAGCTCATGTTCGGCACGACCGACACGTGGGTGCTCTGGAACCTCACCGGCGGCACCGACGGCGGCGTGCACGCGACGGACGTGACCAATGCGTCCCGCACGCTGTTCATGGACCTGAAGACGCTGGCGTGGGACGACGAGATCCTCCGGGTCTTCGACGTGCCGAAGTCGATGCTCCCCGAGATCCGCAGCTCCTCGGAGGTCTACGGCACCGTCGAGTCGTCGAGCCTCCTGCGCGAGGTGCCGATCGCCGGCATCCTGGGCGACCAGCAGGCCGCGACGTTCGGTCAGGTCGCGTTCGAGGTCGGCGAGGCCAAGAACACGTACGGCACCGGCAACTTCCTGATCTTCCCGACCGGGACCGAGATCGTGCACAGCAAGAACGGGCTGCTCACGACGATGGCCTACCGGCTCGGCGACGGGGAGCCGCACTACGCCCTGGAGGGCTCGGTCGCGGTGACCGGCTCGCTCATCCAGTGGCTGCGCGACAACCTGGGCCTCATCGGCTCCGCCCCGGAGGTCGAGGAGCTCGCGAAGACGGTCGAGGACAACGGCGGCGCGTACTTCGTGCCCGCCTTCTCGGGACTGTTCGCGCCGTACTGGCGGTCGGAGGCGCGCGGTGCGCTCGTCGGCCTCACGCGGTTCGTGAACAAGGGCCACATCGCCAGGGCCGCGCTCGAGGCCACGGCCTTCCAGTCGCGGGAGGTCCTCGACGCGGTGAACGCCGACACCGGCGACGAGCTGAAGGAGCTGAAGGTCGACGGCGGCATGGTGGCCAACGACCTGCTCATGCAGTTCCAGGCCGACATCCTCGGCGTGCCGGTCGTGCGCCCGGTCGTCGCGGAGACCACGGCGCTCGGCGCCGCCTACGCCGCAGGCCTCGCCGTCGGGTTCTGGAAGGACTTCGACGACCTGCGGAAGAACTGGCAGGAGGACAAGCGCTGGGATCCGCAGATGGACCAGTCCGAGCGCGAGCGCCAGTACCGCCTCTGGAAGAAGGCCGTCACGAAGACCTTCGACTGGGTCGACGAGGACGTGCAGTAGCACTTCGGCAGGCTCTCCGCACTTCGGCAGGCTCCTGGGCGACCAGGAGCCTGCCGAAGTGCGTTCAGCCTGCCGAGGCGCTCCGAGTCGCGGCCACCCACTCGTCGAGCCGCGCGGCGGCCGCGCCGGAGTCGATCGCCCGCGCCGCGCGCTCGATCCCCTCCCGCAGCCGCTTCGCCATCGGCCGCTCGGCCTCAGACGGGTCCTCGTAGAGGTCCCAGGCGACGAGGCCGGCCGCGGCGTTCAGGAGGACGATGTCCCGGACGGGGCCGCCGGCGCCCGCCAGGGTCCGCCGCACCGCCTCCGCGTTCTCCGCCGGCGTCCCGCCGCGGAGGTCGCTCAGCCGGGCCACGGGGAGCCCCACGTCCGCCGGGTGGACGTCGTGCTCCGTGACCGCGCCCCCCGTGACCTCCCGGATGCGGCTGTGGCCCGTCGTCGAGAGCTCGTCGAGACCGTCGTCGCCGCGCACGACGAGCGCCGTCGCCCCCCGCGTCTGCAGCACGCCGGTCACGAGCGGGACGACCGACGGCGCCGCGACCCCGATCACGTTCGCGTCCGGACGCGCCGGGTTCACGAGCGGCCCGAGGAAGTTGAACACCGTCGCGACGCCGAGCGCGCTCCGCGCCTCCGCGGCGTGCCGGAACCCCGGGTGGAAGGCCGCGGCCCACACGAAGGTGATGCCGACCTCCTCGAAGACCCGCGCGAGCCCCTCGCCGTCCAGCGCGAGGTCGATACCCAGCTCCCCCAGGACGTCGCTCGCCCCCGAGGCGGAGCTGGCCGCACGGTTGCCGTGCTTCACGACGGGTACCCCACACGCCGCCACCACCACCGCCGCGGTCGTCGACACGTTCACCGTCCGGAACCCGTCGCCGCCCGTCCCCACGAGGTCGAGCGCCCGCGCGGGCAGCGGGACGGGCAGCGCGTGCGCGAGCACGGCGTCACGGAAGCCGACGATCTCGTCCACGGTCTCGCCCTTGGCGCGGAGCGCGACGAGGAAGCCCGCCAGCGTGGCAGCGCTCACGTCGCCGGCCATGACCCCCTCCATGGCCCACGTCGCCTCCGCGACCCGCAGGTCCCTGCCCGCGAGCAGCGCGTTCGTCAACCCCGGCCACGTGGTCTCGTCCGACATGCTCCGACCCTACTGAGGCGTCCTCATGCGGATCGCGCCCCCTCCGGCAGAAAAGACTTCGACAACGCGTCGAAGAATCGGCCTGGGAGCAGGCTCGACCGGCCATAATGAAACCGTGAGCAGTGCGTCGGTGCTTCAGAGCGCGAACACCCCGGCGGTGAACCGCCCGAATCCCGTAGCGGTCGGCACGATCGTGTGGCTCGGCAGCGAGGTGATGTTCTTCGCGGGGCTCTTCGCGATCTACTTCACGCTGAAGACGTCGCAGCCGGACCTCTGGACCGAGTCGGTCAAGCACCTGAACGTCACGTACGCGGCGGTGAACACGCTGATCCTCGTGTCCAGCTCGTTCACCTGCCAGTTCGGCGTGTTCGCGGCGGAGCGACTGCAGGCTCGCTCGACCGGCTGGCGGCCGTCCGAGTGGGGCATGGTCGAGTGGTTCTTCCTCACCTACGTGCTCGGCGCGATCTTCGTCGCCGGCCAGGTGTGGGAGTACGCGACCCTCGTCGGCGAGGGCATCGCGATCAACTCCAGCGCGTACGGCTCCGCGTTCTTCCTCACGACCGGCTTCCACGGCCTCCACGTCACGGGCGGGCTCATCGCCTTCCTGCTGACGATCGGACGTGCGTTCGCGGTGAAGCAGTTCGGGCACAAGGAGGCGACGACCGCGATCGTCGTCTCGTACTACTGGCACTTCGTCGACGTGGTGTGGATCGGCCTGTTCCTGGTGATCTACGTCCTGCAGGCGGCGTGAGAATGGCGGCGATGAACTCCGACGACACGCAGCGCCGAGCCCGCAAGCGGGGGCGCAGGTCGCCCCTCGCGAGCGTCGCGCTGGTCCTCACCGGTCTGCTGATCACCGGAGGCGCGTACGCCCTCCTCACCGCGGCCAGCCCGGCCAACGCGGCGGTCGATCTGTCGAGCGCGCAGTCGATCTCGGAGGGCAAGAAGCTCTTCGCCGCGAACTGCGCCACGTGCCACGGGCTGAACCTGTCCGGCACGTCGTCGGGCCCGTCGCTGATCGGCGTGGGTGCCGCGGCGGTCGACTTCCAGGTCGGCACCGGCCGCATGCCGCTCGCGCAGGACGCGCCGCAGGCCGAGGTCAAGCCCCGGGTGTTCGACGAGCAGCAGACGCTGGAGATGGCGGCGTACGTCGCCTCCATCTCCCCCGGTCCCGGCATCCCCAAGTCGAGCGACCTCACCCTCACGGGTGACGCGACCAAGGGCGCCGAGCTCTTCCGGATCAACTGCGCGATGTGCCACAACGTGGCCGGCGCGGGCGGCGCGCTCACCGAGGGCAAGTACGCCCCGAACCTCATGAAGACGACGCCCGCCCACATCTACGAGGCGATGCTCACCGGCCCGCAGAACATGCCGGTGTTCAACGACCAGAACATCACCCCGCAGGAGAAGCAGGACATCATCACCGCCCTCAAGACGCAGAACCAGGCGTCCGGGGTCGGCGGCTTCGAGCTCGGGAGCCTCGGCCCGGTGGCCGAGGGGCTCTTCATCTGGATCTTCGGCCTCGGCGCGGTCATCGCGTTCACGGTGTGGCTGACGGCGAAGGCGAACTAGGACACGGCATGGCGAACGACGAGATGGGTACGGAGGTCGTCCCGGTCGGCGACCACGGGGCACAGGCCAGCGCGGGCACCGCGGTGGAACGCAGCGATGCGCTCCGCAACCCGGGGCTGCCGCCGCACCGACTCCGGGTGACGGACAAGGATCCGAAGGCGGCGAAGCGCGCCGAGCGGATCGTCGTCCTGCTTTTCTACGTGTCGCTGGTCGGCTCGATCTTCTCGATGACGGCCTACTTCGCGTTCCCGATCAAGCCGAACGACCTCGGCTCGGTGCGGCTCAACAACGTGCTGATCGGCCTGGGGCTCGCGTTCGCGCTGCTCGCGATCGGGATCGCCGCGGTCCACTGGGCCAAGGTGCTGATGGTCGACCAGGAGGGCATCGACATCCGCCACCCGGTCCACGGCACCCCGCAGGTGCAGGCGAGGGCGGTCGAGATCTTCCGGACCGCGGACCGCGAGTCGGGGTTCAACCGGCGCGTGCTCATCCGCAACGGCATGATCGCGGCGATGGCCGCGCTGCCGTTCCCGGCGATCTTCCTGTTCCGCGACCTCGCCCCGGCGGCGGGCACGCCCGCGGAGGCGTACAGCCACACGATGTGGAAGCAGGGCACCCGGCTCACGAAGGACCCGACCGGCGACCCGATCCTCGCGTCCGACGTGACCATCGGCTCGGTCTTCCACGTGATCCCGGAGGGCCTGAACAACGCCCCGGACATGCTCGAGGAGAAGGGCAAGGCCGCGGTCCTGCTCATGCGCCTCGAGCCGGGCGTCCTGCACGTCTCGCCCGGCCGCAAGGACTGGAACTACGACGGCATCGTCGCGTACTCGAAGATCTGCACCCATGTCGGGTGCCCGGTGGCCCTGTACGAGCAGCAGACGCACCACCTGCTGTGCCCGTGCCACCAGTCGCAGTTCGACATCACGCACGAGGCGGCCGTGATCTTCGGGCCGGCCGTCCGCCCGCTGCCGCAGCTGCCGATCACGGTCGACAGCGAGGGCTACCTGGTCGCGCGCAGCGACTTCCACGAACCCGTCGGACCGAGCTTCTGGGAGCGCCGCGGTGACTACAACGCCTGACACTCTGAACTACGACCCCACGGCCCCCGCCGACCGCCGCCAGGCGGGTGGCGTGACCGGCTGGGCGTCCCGCTACGTCGACGAGCGGACGGGCATCAGCTACGTCGTCCGCGAATTCGGCCGGAAGATCTTCCCCGACCACTGGTCGTTCATGCTGGGCGAGGTCGCGCTCTACAGCTTCGTGATCATCCTGCTCACGGGGACGTTCCTGACGTTCTTCTTCCAGGCGTCGATGGCGGAGGTCACCTACGACGGCTCATACGGGCCGCTCAAGGGTCTCGACATGTCTGCGGCGATGCAGTCGGCGCTGCACATCTCGTTCGAGGTGCGGGGCGGTCTGCTGATCCGTCAGGTGCACCACTGGGCGGCGCTGCTGTTCGTGGCGTCGATCATGCTGCACATGCTGCGCATCTTCTTCACGGGTGCGTTCCGGAAGCCGCGTGAGATCAACTGGACGATCGGCTTCGTGCTGTGGATCCTCGCGATGGCGGAGGGCTTCACCGGCTACTCGCTCCCCGACGACCTCCTGTCGGGCAACGGCCTCCGCATCATCGCCGGCATGGTCGAGGGCATCCCGTTCATCGGCAGCTGGATCGAATGGCTCGTGTTCGGCGGCCAGTTCCCCGGCACGGCGATCGTCGGGCGCCTCTACACGCTGCACATCCTCCTGCTGCCCGCCGCGGTCGTCGCCTTCATCGCGATCCACCTGGTGTTCGTCGTGACGCACAAGCACACGCAGTACGCGGGTCCGGGACGCACGAACGAGAACGTGATCGGCTACCCGATCCTGCCCGTGTACGCGGCGAAGGCCGGCGGCTTCTTCTTCATCGTGTTCGGCCTGCTGATGCTCATGGGGGCGTTCTTCACGATCAACCCGATCTGGGTGTACGGCCCGTACGACCCGTCACCGATCTCCGCGGGAACGCAGCCGGACTGGTACATCGGCTTCGCGGACGGCGCGCTGCGCCTGATGCCCGGCTGGCTGGGCGGGCCGGGCGGCATCCCGATGGAGTTCACGATCCTGAACACCACGTACTCGCTGAACATCCTGATCCCCATCGTGGTCCTGGGGCTGTTCATCGTGACCGTGATGATCTACCCGTTCCTCGAGGCCTGGGTGACGGGCGACAAGCGCGAGCACCACATCGCGGACCGCCCGCGCAACGTGCCGACCCGCACCGCGATCGGCGCGGCAGGAGCGACGTTCTACTTCGTCCTCTTCGCCGGTGCGAGCTCGGACATCGTGGCGACGCACTTCATGCTCTCCATCGAGAGCGTGATCACGATCCTCCAGTTCATGCTGTTCCTCGGCCCGGTCGCCGCGTTCTTCATCACGAAGCGCATCTGCCTCGCGCTGCAGAAGAAGGACCGGCAGATCGTGCTGCACGGCTACGAGTCGGGCCGCATCGTGCGGCTGCCCGGCGGCGAGTACATCGAGGTCCGCGAGCCGGTCGACGAGTACGAGCGGTGGAAGCTCGTGAGCTTCTACGACTACGAGCCGCTCATGATCCGCCCGAACGCGGACGGCCGCATCCCGATCAGCCAGCGGGCACGGGCCGCGATGAGCCGGTGGTTCTTCGAGGACCGCATCGAGCCGGTCACCTCGACCGATCTCGAGGTCGCGCACCATCACTGATCCGCGATCCAAGGAGGCCGGCGCTCGTCTGAGCGCCGGCCTCCTGGTCGTTCGGCGCGCCCCGCAGCTCGAGGTGCTGATCGGGCACATGGGCGGACCCTTCTGGGCGCGCAAGGACGCGGCGGCCTGGTCCTTCCCCAAGGGCGCGGTCGAGGGCGACGAGCAGCCGCTGGACGCCGCGCTGCGGGAGTTCCAGGAGGAGACCGGCATCGCCCCTCCCCCACCGCCTTATCGCGACCTCGGGACGGAGCGGCAGCGGTCCGGCAAGACGGTGCGGCTGTACACGGTCGAGGCGGAGGTGGACGTCGACGCGTTCCGCCCCGGCACGTTCACGATGACGGTCCGGGGCCGAACGGTCGAGGTGCCGGAGCTCGACCGCCTCCGCTGGGCCTCCCCGGCCGAGGCGCGGGACCTCCTCGTCGTGGGCCAGCGCCCCTTCCTCGACCGCCTCGAGCGCGTTCTCAGACCACCCCGGGCGTCTGGGTGATCTCGAGCGGGACGACGGAGGGCCCGGAGGCGATCGCCGCCGGGCCCTCCGTGTGCGGGCTGCTCGCGCTCAGTGGGCGAAGTAGCCCCTGTAGTACTCGTAGACCCAGCCGACGATCGCGACGAGGAACAGCGCGCCGCCGATGAACCCGATCCAGGCGCCGATGGCGACGCCGAGGAAGCCGAGCGTGGCGGCGGTGGCGAGGATGATCGGCCACCAGCTCCACGGGCTGAAGTGCCCGAGCTCCGGGTCGCCGTCGTCGATGGACGCGTCCAGCCGGTCCTCCGGCAGCGCCCCGCCCTGCGCCCGGAACGACCGGTTCAGGTAGAAGCCGATGAGCAGGGCCATCACGGACACCAGCGAGAGACCGATCGTGCCGACCGGCTCGACGCGGCCGTTGTACTCGATGGTGCACCAGAACGCGTAGATCACCGCGAGCAGGCCGAAGAACATCGACAGCAGCGCGAAGATCGCCAGATTCGCCCGCATGTCAGCGCACCTCTCCTCGTGCCGAATCGAACGTGGGCGCGTCGGGCGCGTCCTTCGCCGGGCCCACGCCGACGGGGATGCCCGCCTCCGGGTGGTTCAGGTCGAACGCCGGCGACTCCGACCGGATGCGCGGGATCGACGTGAAGTTGTGCCGAGGCGGCGGGCAGCTGGTCGCCCACTCGAGGCTCCGCGAGTAGCCCCAGGGGTCGTTCACCGTGACCTTCACGCCACGGCGGGCGGTGATCCACACGTTGTAGAAGAACGGCAGCATCGAGATCGCGAGGATGAACGCCCCGACCGTCGAGATCTGGTTCATCACCGTGTAGCCGTCACCCGGCTGGTACGTGGCGTACCGACGGGGCATGCCGAGCACACCGAGCCAGTGCTGGACGAGGAACGTCGTGTGGAAACCCACGAACAGCAGCCAGAAGTGGATCTTGCCGAGCCGCTCGTTCAGCATCTTGCCCGTCCACTTCGGCCACCAGAAGTAGAAGCCGGCGAACATCGCGAACACGACCGTGCCGAAGACGACGTAGTGGAAGTGCGCGACGACGAAGTAGCTGTCGGACAGGTGGAAGTCGAGCGGCGGCGACGCCAGGATCACGCCCGTCAGGCCGCCGAAGATGAAGGTGATCAGGAAGCCGAGCGCCCACACCATCGGGGTCTCGAAGGTCACCGAGCCCTGCCACATCGTGAAGGTCCAGTTGAAGATCTTCACGCCGGTCGGCACCGCGATGAGCATGGTCATCAGCGCGAAGAACGGCAGCAGCACCGAACCGGTGACGTACATGTGGTGCGCCCACACCGCGACCGACAGGGCCGCGATGGAGATCGTCGCGTACACGAGCGTCTTGTAGCCGAAGATCGGCTTCCGGCTGAACACCGGCATGACCTCGGTGATGATGCCGAAGAACGGCAACGCGATGATGTAGACCTCCGGGTGCCCGAAGAACCAGAAGAGGTGCTGCCAGAGGATCGCCCCGCCGCTCGACGAGTCGTACACGTGGGCGCCGAGGACGCGGTCCGCGCCGAGCGTGAGCAGCGCCGCCGCGAGCACCGGGAACGCCATGATCACGAGCAGGCTGGTGATCAGCGTGTTCCAGGTGAAGATCGGCATCCGGAACATCGTCATGCCGGGCGCGCGCATGGTGATGATCGTGGTCGTGAAGTTCACGGCGCCAAGGATCGTGCCGAAGCCGGAGAGGCCGAGGCCGAACACCCACAGCGTGCCGCCGAGACCCGGCGAGTAGGCCGAGCTGGACAGCGGCGAGTACGCGGTCCAGCCGAAGCTCGCCGCACCGTACGGGGTGAAGAAGCCGGAGACCGCCACGAGGCTGCCGAAGAAGTACAGCCAGTAGGCGAACGCGTTGAGCCGCGGGAAGGCGACGTCGGGCGCGCCGATCTGGAGCGGCATCAGCACGTTCGCGAACGCCGCGAAGAGCGGCGTCGCGAACATCAGCAGCATGATCGTGCCGTGCATCGTGAAGACCTGGTTGTAGATCTCCGGGGTCGCCACGACATGCAGGCCGGGCGCCGCGAGCTGCGCCCTGATGATCAGCGCGAGCACGCCGCCGATCAGGAAGTAGATGAACGACGTGACCAGGTAGAGGTACCCGATCTTCTTGTGGTCGGTCGTCGTCAGGTACTCGACGATGACGTTGCCCTTGCGGGCGACCTGGTTGCCGCCGGCCACCGCGGCTGCCTGCCCGGCGGGCAGGGACTGCGTCGGCCGTCCGATGGTGGAAGTCATCGCTGATCCCCTCAGTTCCCGCTCGTGCCCGTGGTGGTGTCGCCGTTGCCGCCCTGCGTGCCCGAGTTCTGCGAGCCGCCGGTCGAGCCGTCCTGCTTGTCGTAGACCGCGCCCAGGAGCCCCACGTTGCCTTCGGCCCGCAGCGCCGCGATGTGCGCGTCGTAGTCGGCCTGCGAGACGACCTTCACCTGGAAGAGCATCCGCGAGTGGTACTCGCCGCAGAGCTCGGCGCACTTGCCTTCGTACGTGCCGATGCGCGTCGGCGTGAAGTCCCAGTAGTTCGTCTGGCCGGCGATCATGTCCTTCTTGTAGAGGAAGTCGATGACCCAGAACGAGTGGTTGACATCACGCGTGCGGAGGCGGATCTCGGTCGGCTTGTTGACCACCAGGTACAGCGTCGGCAGCGCCGACTCGACCTTGCCCGCGTTCGACGGATCCGAGCTCAGCTTCGCCTGGACGCCCTGGTCGTAGACCTGCTCCTTGCGGTAGTCGAAGTCCCAGGCCCACTGCTTGCCGTAGGCGTCGATGACGACGGCGGGGTTGTGGTACCTGGTCTCGATGATCGTCTGGTCCTTCGCCGTGAAGGCGAAGAGCCCGAGCACGAGGATCAGCGGCACGACCGTGTAGAAGATCTCGATCGGCATGTTGTAGCGGAGCTGCACCGGCAGACCCGTCTGCCCGCGACGACGCCGGTAGACGATGGCGAACCAGATGATGATCGCCCACGTGATCACGCCGACGGCCAGCAGCGTGATCCAGGAGCCGACCCAGAGATCGGATACCCGCTGCGTCTGGTTGGTCGCGTCCGGCTGGCCGGCGATGAAGCCGGGGAGGTAGCCGTGCATCTCCAGGGTGCTGCAGCCCGAGAGAGCCGCAACGATCCCTGCCGCGAGGAGCGGCACGAGGATCACGCGTCGTCGAGTGGAGCGCACTGATTCCCTTCCCCGATTCTTCAGGCACATGCTGCCGTCGGCCAGCCTATCGTCCGTCGAAGGTCCGGACCCGGACGACGGGGCGTCTTTTCTACGAGTTGTAGCGAGATCGCGACCTCCGGGCTCGCCTGGGAGTCGGCGGAGCGCGCGTGTCGCCGGGTGCGCGAGCGGCGTCGCGGGTGCGGAGTGGTCTCGGGGCTCGCTGCGAAGCAGCACAGCCGCGCCGCAGCAGCGGCGGCGCGGCAATGAACTCAGTGGAAGGAGTCGCCGCAGGCGCAGGAGCCCTGCGCGTTCGGGTTGTCGATCGTGAAGCCCTGCTTCTGGATCGTGTCCTCGAAGTCGACGGTCGCGCCGTCGAGGTAGGGCACGCTCATGCGGTCGACCACGACCTCGACGCCGTCGAAGTCCACGGTCGCGTCACCGTCGAGCAGCCGCTCGTCGAAGTAGAGCTGGTAGATGAGGCCGCTGCAGCCGCCGGGCTGCACGGCGAGGCGCAGGCGCAGGTCGTCGCGACCCTCCTGCTCGAGCAGGCTCTTCACCTTGCTCGCCGCGGTACCGGTCAGCAGCACGCCGTGGCCGGTGTCCGAGGTGGTGGTGCCGGTGAGTGCGGTGTCGGTCATGCCTCGATGGTAGACGCGCGCGACGGTCCGGGCGCGTGCCGTACGGGGTTCAGTCGAGGGTGCGCCGGGAGAGCCGCGCGAGCAGCAGCGCCTCGGCGGTGATCGCCCTGCGGAGCACGCCGAGATCCTGCGACTCGTTCGGCGAGTGCGCCCTGGTGTCGGGATCCTCGACGCCGGTGATCAGGATCTGGGCGTCCGGGAACCGCTCGGTGAGCGTGCTGATGAACGGGATCGACCCCCCGATGCCGGTGAGCTGCGGTGCGGCGCCCCAGCCGTCACTGAGCGCGGCTCTCGCCTCCTCCGCCGCCCAGCCGCTCTGGTCGACGAGGAACGGGTCGCCGAGGTCGACGTCGGTGATCGTGAGCCGCGCACCGAACGGCACGTGCTCCCGCAGGTGCCGCTCGAGCGCGGCGAAGGCGTCGCGGGCGGTCTGCCCCGGCGCGACGCGGCAGCTGACCCGGGCGCGGACCGACGGCAGGAGCGTGTTGGAGGCGTTGACGACATCGGTGACGTCGATGCCGATCACCGTGATCGCCGGGCGGTACCAGAGCCGCTCCGCCACGGAACCGCTCCCGATGGTGTGCACCCCCGGCAGCAGCGCGGCGTCGGCGGCGAGCTGCTCGTCGCTCGGTCCCGCAGGGGCACCGGCCGGCGGCGTCGCGGCGATCAGCCCGCTCACCGCGACCGCGCCGTCCTGGTCCCACAGCGAGTCGAGCAGGCGGATGGTCGCGAGCACCGCGTCGGGGACCGCTCCCCCGAACATCCCCGAGTGGCTGGCGTGCTCGAGCGTCGTGATCTCGAGGTTGGCGGTGACGTTGCCGCGCAGCGAGGACGTGAGGGCCGGCACGGTGGTGCTCACGTTGTCCGAGTCGGCGACGACGATCACCTCCGCCTCGAGCAGGTCCTGGTGGGCGGCGAGGAACGCGTCGAAGGAGCGGGATCCCGCCTCCTCCTCCCCCTCCACGAACACCGCGATGCCGACGCCGAGGTCGTCGCCGAGCGCGCTGATCGCCGCGGTCACCGCGGCCACGTGGGTGATCACACCCGCCTTGTCGTCCGAGGCCCCGCGGCCGTGGAGCCGCTCGCCGACGAGCGTCGCCTCGAACGGCGGCGTCTCCCAGAGCTCCTCGCGGCCGGCGGGCTGCACGTCGTGGTGCGCGTAGAGCAGCACCGTCGGCAGGCCGGGCGCCGCCGGGCGCCGCGCGACGACGGCCGGGGATCCGGTCGCCGTCCCCTCGTCCGTCGGGTACTCGGCGCTCCGCACGTCCACGAGCTCGAAGGCGCCGGTGTCCCGCAGGAGCTGCGCGACCGCGTGGGCGCTCTCGGTGAGCGGCTCGGCCGGGACCCCCGGGAACGCCACCGAGGGGATGCGCACGAGCCTCCCGAGCGCACCGACCGCGGCCGGGAAGCCCGCGGCGACGGCGTCGAGGATGGGCTGCTCCGCAGGATCGACCGGCATGCCGGTACCCTATGAGGCGTTGCGTGAGGAGGCCCACGATGGCGAAGAAGACCGTGGAGACACCTCCCGAGCCGGAGGTGCTCACGAGCGGCAAGGGTCGCGCGACCCCGTCGCGCCGTGAGCGCGAGGCCGCGAACCGGCGGCCCATCGTCGTCACGGACCGCAAGGCCGCCCGCCGGCAGTCCCGGACCCGTGAGGCCGAGTCGAGGGAACGCGCCCGGATCGGGCTCGCGAACGGCGAGGAGCGGTACCTGCCGGCGCGGGACCGCGGTCCGCAGCGCCGGTTCGCCCGCGACTGGGTGGACTCGCAGTGGACGACCGGCGAGTTCCTCATCCCCGTGTTCGTCGTCTTCTTCGTCGCGACGCTCGTGATCCCGTCCGCGACGTGGCTGTTCTTCCCGCTCTACGGCTACCTGGCCCTCACGATCATCGACGGGCTCGTGCGCGCGGCGCTGATCCGCCGACGCCTGGCGCAGAAGCTCGGCGACAAGGGCAAGGTCGAGCGCGGTCTGAACCTCTACGTCGTGATGCGCGCCGCGCAGTTCCGCACGCTGCGCGTCCCGAAGCCGCAGGTGAAGCGCGGCACCCGGGTGGAGGCCTGATCGTCAGCTTCGGCTGATCGCCGCGGCCCATCCCGGTCCGCGGTACAGGAACGCGGTGTACCCCTGCACCAGGTCGGCACCGGCCTCGAGACGATCGCGGACGTCGGCGGCCGTCGCCACCCCACCGACGCTGATGAGGCACGCCCCGGTGGGGAGCTCGTCCCGGAGGATGCGCAGCACCGCCAGGGAGCGGGCGGCGAGGGGTGGTCCGGACAGGCCGCCGGCGCCCATCGCCGCGACCGCCGGGGCCGGGGTCCGGAGGCCCGACCGCTCGACCGTCGTGTTGGTGGCGATGACCCCGGCGAGGCCGAGCCGGGCCGCAAGGGCGCCGATGTGCCGCACCGCGTCGTCCTCGAGGTCGGGGGCGATCTTCACGAGCAGCGGCGTCTCCCCCGCCTCCGCGAGCACGGCGGTGAGCAGCGGCTCGAGCAGGTCGAGCTCCTGCAGTCCGCGCAACCCGGGCGTGTTCGGGGAGGAGACGTTGACGACGAGGTAGTCCGCGAGCGGGGCGAGGAGTCGGGCGCTGAACCGGTAGTCGTCGACCGCGTCCTCGACGGCGGTCACGCGGCTCTTCCCGATGTTGACGCCGACGATCGGCAGGCCGCCGCGACGCCGCAGCCGTTCGAGACGCCGGGCGACGACCTCGGCCCCGTCGTTGTTGAACCCCATCCTGTTGATGAGCGCGCCGTCCGCGGGCAGGCGGAACAGCCGGGGCTTCGGGTTGCCCGGCTGCGGCCTGGCGGTCACGGTGCCGATCTCGACGTGACCGAACCCCAGCGCCCCGAGCCCGCGCAGGCCGACGGCGTTCTTGTCGAAGCCCGCGGCGAGCCCGAACGCCGTCGGGAACCGGATGCCCATCGCCGTGACCGCGGTGCCGCTGGGCACCGTGCTGCGGCGCACCGCCTCCGCGACGGGCGGCACGGCGCCGACCGCCCGGATCACGAGCATGGCGGCGTGGTGCGCCGTCTCGGGGTCCATGCGCATCAGGACCAGCCGGAAGAGCGCGCGGTACGCCCGCTCGACCACCCCCATCGCGCCCTCAGGCCCCGGTCGCGGGGGTCGCGCCATCCTTCGACGCGGCCTCGACGCGCAGGAGGGTGATCGCGGCCTCGAAGTCGTCCAGCGAGGTGAAGCCCTGGTAGACGCTCGCGAACCGCAGGAACGCCACCTCGTCGAGCTCGCGGAGCGGCGGGAGGACGGCGAGACCGATGTCGTTCGCCTCCACCTGGCTCGCCCCGGTGGCCCGGATGGTCTCCTCGACGCGCTGGGCGAGGAGTGCGAGGTCCGAGTCGGTGACCGGCCGTCCCTGGCAGGCCTTCCGGACGCCGGCGACGACCTTCTCCCTGCTGAACGGCTCGAGGACGCCGTTGCGCTTGATCACGGCCAGGCTCGCCGTCTCCGTCGTGGAGAACCGCCTGCCGCAGTTCGGGCACTGCCGCCGCCGTCGGATGGCGAGGCCGTCGTCGCTCACGCGGGAGTCGACGACCCTCGTATCCGGGTTGCGGCAGAAGGGGCAGTGCATCTCGGCGTCGATCCTACCGGGGCGCCCGGCCGAATGACAGCGGTGTGATTCAGGCCTGATCAGGTCCGAAGCGGGCATCGACGGCGTCGCCGTGCGCGGGCAGCCCCTCCGCATCGGCCAGCGCCCGCACGGTGGGCCGCGCGGCTCGCAGGGCGTCGAGCGAGTACTCCACCACCTGCTGCTGGCGGAGGAACGGCCGGACGGAGAGGCCCGCGGCGAAGCGCGCCGTGCCACCCGTCGGCAGCACGTGGTTGGAGCCGGCGGCGTAGTCGCCGAGGCTCACCGGGGAGCCCGGGCCGACGAACACGGCGCCCGCCTCCGTGAGCCGGGCCACCAGAGGCCACGGATCGGCGGTCTGCACCTCGAGGTGCTCGGGCGCGTAGGCGTTGCTCACGGCGACCGCCGCGGCGAGATCGTCGACGAGCACCACGCCGGACTGGTCGGCGGTCAGCGCCGTCCGCACCCGCTCCGAATGGAACGTCGTCGCCGCCCGCCGTTCGACGGCCGCGTCCACGGCGCTGGCCAGCTCGCCGGAGTCCGTGACGAGCACCGCCGCGGCGAGCACGTCGTGCTCCGCCTGGCTGATGAGGTCCGCCGCGACGAGCTCGGGATCGGCCGCGGCATCCGCGACGACGAGGATCTCGGTCGGGCCGGCCTCCGTATCGATGCCGACGAGGCCGGCCACCGCGCGCTTCGCCGCCGCGACGAAGACGTTGCCCGGTCCCGTCACGACGTCGACCGGGGCCAGGCCGATCGACGGCACCCCGTGCGCGAAGGCACCGATCGCGCCGGCGCCGCCCATGACGTACAGCTCGTGGACCCCGAGGAGCCCGGCGGCGCCGAGGACGATCGGGTGCGCCCGGCCGCCGAACTCCCGCTGCGCCGGGGTCGCGACCGCGATCCCGTGCACCCCCGCCTCCTGCGCGGGGACCACGTTCATGACGACGCTCGACGGGTAGACCGCCTTGCCACCGGGGACGTACAGGCCGACGCGGCGCACCGGCACCCACCGCTGCAGGATGCTCGCGCCGTCCCCGAGCCGGGTCGTGACGGGTTCGGACAGCTGGGCCCGGCTCGCGACCCGGACCCGCTCGATGGTGATCTCGAGGGCGGCGCGGATGTCCGGCGGCAGCGCCTGCTCCGCGGCGACGATCTCCTCGGCGGGCACGCGGACCGCAGGAGGACGGCCGCCGTCGAAGCGGTCGGCCTGCTCGAGGAGCGCCTGCTCGCCGCGGTCGCGGACCTCCGCGATGAGCGCCTGCACGTCCGCCTGCACCGACGTCGGGTCGGCGGACGGCCTGGGCAGCGCCGCGCGGATCGTCGCCTCGTCGAGCGACGCACCTCTGAGGTCGATGGTCCGCAGCACGGTCGACGAGCCTACCGAGGCGCGGGTGGTCACCTCCGCAGGGGTGGCGCTACACGCAGTTCGGTCCGAGCAGGCTCTTCAGCTCGCCGTACAGGTCCGCGGTCACCTGCACCGGGAACGGGATCTCGAAGACGCGTGCGCTGTCGCCCTTCGTGAGCCGCAGCCGCACCTCCGTGTCGCCGGAGTTGCGGATCAGCACGTCGGACAGCGCCTTCACGGTCGCCGTGGTCGCGCGCACGTCCGGCAGCGTGATCGTGAGCGGACCGCCGCCGCCGCTCGACCCGAGATCGGGAGCGAAGACGCTGTTCGCGTGGATGTTCATCCCGTCGTCGCGGGCCGACACCCTCCCCCGCACGACCACCACGCTGTCTGCGACGAGCGCGGGGGCGAACTCCTGGTAGGCCTTGCCGAGGAACATCACGCTCACGGTGCCGCCGAAGTCCTCGATCTGCACGATCCCGTACTGGTTGCCCGAGTTGCGCGCGACCCGGTGCTGCACCTCGGTGACGAGGCCGGCGAGGGTCACCTGCTCGCCGTCCGGGGGCGTCTCGAGCGCGAGCAGGTCGCCGATGGAGGTGGAGGCGTGCTTGGCGAGGTGCGCCTCGAGACCCGCGAGCGGATGGTCCGAGACGTAGAGGCCGAGCATCTCCCGCTCGAACGCGAGCTTCTCCTTCTTGCCCCATTCGGGCCGGTCAGGGACGTGGTCCGGCTCCTCCTCGAACTCCAGCATCCCGCCGAACAGGTCGACCTGGCCGTTCGCCTCGTTGCGCTTGATCGAGACCGCGGCGTCGACCGCGTCCTCGTGGATCTCGAGCAGCGAGCGGCGCGTCGCACCGAGCGAGTCGAACGCGCCCGCCTTGATCAGCGACTCGACCGTCCGCTTGTTCGCGACGACCAGCGGCACCTTGCGGAGGAAGTCGTGGAAGGAGGTGAAGCGCCCCTTCTCCTTCCGCGCCTGGATGATCTGCTCGACGACGTTCGCGCCGACGTTGCGGATCGCGCCCATGCCGAACCGGATGTCCTCGCCGACGGCGGCGAAGAACCCGATCGACTCGTTCACGTCGGGCGGCAGCACCCGGATCTTCATCCTGCGGCACTCGTTCAGGTACACCGCGAGCTTGTCCCGGGCGTCCCCGACCGAGGTGAGCAGGGCGGCCATGTACTCGGCCGGGTAGTGGGCCTTCAGGTACGCGGTCCAGTAGGACAGCACGCCGTACGCGGCCGAGTGCGCCTTGTTGAACGCGTAGTCCGAGAACGGCAGCAGGATGTCCCAGAGGGTGTTCACCGCCTCGTCGGAGTACCCGCGCTCGTTCATGCCCGCCTTGAAGCCGGCGAACTGCTTGTCCAGCTCCGCCTTCTTCTTCTTGCCCATCGCGCGCCGGAGGATGTCGGCCTGACCGAGCGAGAAGCCCGCGAGCTTCTGCGCGATCGCCATCACCTGCTCCTGGTAGACGATGAGACCGAACGTCGTGCCGAGCACGTCCTTCAGCGGCTCCGCGAGCTCCGGATGGATCGGGACGATCTCCTGCAGGCCGTTCTTGCGCAGCGCGTAGTTCGTGTGCGAGTTCGCGCCCATCGGGCCGGGCCGGTAGAGCGCGCCGACGGCCGAGATGTCCTCGAAGTTGTCGGGCTTCATGAGACGGAGGAGGGCGCGCATCGGGCCGCCGTCGAACTGGAAGACCCCGAGTGTGTCGCCGGCGGCGAGGAGCTTGTAGGTCTCCTCGTCGGTGAGCGGCAGGTCCTCGAGCACCGGCCGGTGCCCGCGGTTGGCGTTGATGTTGTCGAGCGCGTCCTCGATGATCGTGAGGTTCCTGAGGCCCAGGAAGTCCATCTTGATCAGGCCGAGCGCTTCGCACGCCGGGTAGTCGAACTGGGTGACGATCTGCCCGTCCTGCTCGCGCCGCTGGATCGGGATCACGTCGGTGAGCGGGACGCTCGACATGATGACGCCGCACGCGTGGACACCCCACTGGCGCTTCAGCCCCTCCAGCCCCAGCGCCGTGTCGAAGACGGTCCGCGCCTCCGGGTCCATCTCGATGACGGCCCGGATGTCGCCGGCCTCCTTGTAGCGCTTGTCGTTCGGGTCGAGGATCCCCGACAGCGAGATGTCCTTGCCCATGATCGCGGGCGGCATCGCCTTGGTGAGCTTCTCCCCCATGCTGAACGGGAAGCCGAGCACGCGGCCGGAGTCCTTCAGCGCCTGCTTCGCCTTGATGGTGCCGTAGGTGACGATCTGGCTGACCCGGTCGTCGCCGTACTTGTCGGTCACGTACTTCAGCACCTCGTCGCGCCGGCGCTCGTCGAAGTCGACGTCGAAGTCGGGCATCGAGACGCGGTCGGGGTTCAGGAACCGCTCGAAGATCAGCCCGTGCTGCAGCGGGTCGAGGTCGGTGATGCGCATCGCGTACGCCGCCATCGAGCCGGCGCCGGAGCCGCGGCCCGGCCCCACCCGGATGCCGTGGTTCTTGGACCAGTTGATGAAGTCGGCGACGACGAGGAAGTAGCCGGGGAATCCCATCTGCAGGATGACCGACTTCTCGTACTCGGCCTGCTTGCGCACCGCCTCCGGCACCCCGTCGGGGTAGCGGATCTCGAGCCCCCGGTCGACCTCCTTCACGAACCAGGAGTCCTCGGTCTCCCCCTCGGGCACCGGGAAGCGCGGCATGTAGTTGGCGGAGGTGTCGAACGCGATGTCGCAGCGCTCGGCGATCACGAGCGTGTTGTCGCACGCCTCGGGCAGGTCCTTGAAGATGTGCCGCATCTCGGCCGCGGTCTTCAGGTAGTACTCGTCGCCGTCGAACTTGAACCGGTTCGGGTCGTCGAGGGTCGAGCCGGACTGCACGCAGAGCAGCGCCGCGTGACTCGTCGCGTCCTCCGCGTGCGTGTAGTGGAGGTCGTTCGTCGCCACGATCGGCAGGCCCAGCTCCTTCGCCAGCCTCAGGAGGTCCTGCTGCACCCGGCGCTCGACGCTGATGCCGTGGTCCATCAGCTCGACGAAGAAGTTGTCCTTGCCGAAGATGTCCCGGAACTCGGCCGCGGCGGCGACCGCCTCGTCCCATTGACCGAGCCGCAGGCGCGTCTGGACCTCGCCGCCGGGGCAGCCGGTCGTGGCGATCAGGCCCTCGTGGTGCTCGTGCAGCAGCTCGCGGTCCATCCGCGGCTTGAAGTAGTAGCCCTCGATCGACGCGCGCGAGGAGAGCTTGAACAGGTTGTGCAGGCCCTGCGTCGTCTCGGCCAGCAGCGTCATGTGCGTGTAGGCACCGGACCCCGACACGTCGTCGCCGCCACCGTCGCCCCACCGGACCCGGGTCTTGTCCCCGCGGTGCGTGCCGGGCGTCAGGTACGCCTCCGTGCCGATGATGGCCTTGACCCCGTGCGACTGGGACTGCTTCCAGAAGTCGAACGCGCCGAAGGTGTTGCCGTGGTCGGTGATCGCGATGGCCGGCATGCCCTGCTTCGCCGCCTCGCCGAGCATGTCGCCGAGCCGGGCCGCACCGTCGAGCATCGAGTACTCGGAGTGCACGTGCAGGTGTACGAAGCTGTCGTTGGCGCCCATCGTGGGAGGACGCTAACGGCTGCCTCGGACAGTGGCCGTGTTCCCTGATCCGCGAGCGTTTCGCGGAGCACTGGCGCTAGTCGCGCAGGAGGTCGAGCGCGTGCTGCAGGTCCTCGGGCAGCGGGCTCTCGAACTCGACCGGCTCCCCCGTCGCCGGGTGCGCGAAGCCGAGCCGCGCCGCGTGCAGCCACTGCCGGTGCAGCCCGAGCCGCTCCGCGAGCTGGGGGTCGGCGCCGTACATCGTGTCGCCCGCGAGCGGGTGCCGCAGGTGCGCGAAGTGCACGCGGATCTGGTGGGTCCGGCCGGTCTCCAGATGCACCTCGAGCAGCGTCGCGGCGCGGAACGCCTCGAGCGTGTCGTAGTGGGTGACGGAGGGACGGCCGTCGGCGACCACCGCGAACCGGTAGTCGGCCTTCGGGTGGCGCCCGAGCGGCGCGTCGAGGGTGCCGGACGTCGGGTCGGGATGCCCCTGCGCGAGCGCCAGGTAGACCTTGTCGACGGTGCGCTCCTTGAACGCGCGCTTGAGCACGGTGTAGGCGCGCTCGCTCTTCGCGACCACCATCAGCCCGCTGGTGCCGGCGTCGAGCCGGTGCACGACCCCGGCCCGCTCCGCCGCTCCGGAGGTGCTCACCCGCACGCCGGCGGCGGCCAGGCCCCCGACGACGGTCGGGCCGGTCCAGCCGGGCGACGGGTGGGCGGCCACGCCCGCGGGCTTGTCGACGACGATCACGTCGTCGTCCTCGAACACGACGTCGAGACCGGGGACGGCGATGGGCTGGACGGCCACCGCCGACGGCTCCTCCCAGCGCACCGAGAGCAGCGCGCCGGCCGGGAGCCGGTCCGACCGGGCGGCCGGGCGGAAGTCGAGCTCGACGCCCCCCTCGTCCGCGATCGCGGCGGCGCGGGTGCGGGACAGCCCGAGCAGCTTCGCGAGCCCGGCGTCGACCCGCTCCCCGGCGAGGCCGTCGGGCACCGGCACGAGACGCTCCGGCACGTCAGGCCTTCTGGCGCAGCGGCCGCTTGGTGCCGTCGATCCCCCGCCCGAGCAGGGTCAGCAGGACGAAGAGGCACATCGAGACGACGATCGCGCTGTCCGCGAGGTTGAAGATCGCGGGCAGCATCCACGGCACGAGGATGAAGTCGACGACGTGCCCCACGCCGAAGCCGGGCGGCCGGGTGAGCCGGTCCGTCAGGTTGCCGAGCGTGCCGCCGAGCAGCAGCCCGAACAGCACGGCCCAGGCGACCGATCGGATGCGCCGCGCGAACCAGACCAGGAACACGACCACCGCGAGCGCGATGATCGAGAACACCCACGTCGCCCCGGTCGCGAGGGAGAACGCGGCACCCGGGTTCGCGACGTGCTCGAAGATCAGCAGGTTCCCGAGCACGGGACGCGGCACGCCGACCGGCAGGGTCGCGACGACCCAGGCCTTGACGACCTGGTCCGTGACTGCGACCACCACGGCGACCGCGACGAGCAGGACGATGATCCAGGGACGGGCAGGAGCGGACGTGGAACGGGGCGCCACCGTCTCCGGCGACGCCCCGTCAGGTCCGTTCAGGTCAGTTGGCACCGAAGCCCTGGAAGCCGGAGGGGGTCGGCACGCCGACGGCGCCGTACGAGCCCGTGACCACGTTCGAGGCGTCCAGCTCGCGCAGGAGGCCCTCGATGTGACCCTTCAGCTTCTGCCGGTACTCGCGCTCGAAGGCGCGGAGCTCGTCGATGCGGTGCTCGAGCAGGGCGCGCTCCTGGTCGAGCGAACCCATCTGCGCACGCTGCTTGGCCTCGGCGTCCGCGACGACCCGCGCCGCGGTCGCGTGGCCCTCGGCGATCAGCGCGTCGCGCTTCTCGACGCCCTCGCGGACGTGCTCCTCGTGGAGGCGCCGCGCGAGCTGGAGCAGGTTGTTCGTGTTCGAGGGGTCGACCGCGGACACGTCGTTCTGCGCGGTCGGGTAGCTGAGCTGCGGCATCGGCGCCTGCGCGGCCTGCTCCCCCGTCACCGGCACGTTGGAGCGCTGGAGCTCGGAGATGCGGGACTCGCCGGCGATCAGGCGCTGGCGCAGATCCTCGTTCTCCTGACCGAGGCGCCGGAGCTCGACCACGACCTCGTCGAGGAAGTCGTCGACCTCGTCCTGGTCGTAGCCCTCCCGGAACTTCGTCGGCTGGAATCGCTTGTTGACGACGTCTTCAGGCGTGAGGGCCATGGTCCCACCATTCATGGTTCTCTGCGGGGCTGCTGGATTGCGGTGCCGCACACGTTAGCGCGGATCGGGCCCGGACGACCCCGTTTCCGGGGGTGGGTCGCCGCTCCGCGTGTCGCCCGCATCCGTGCTATGCGCTTCCGATCAGGCGCCCTGCACCGCGATCGCGAGGTACATCAGCACGATCACGGCGAACATCACGATCGTGAACCCGAAGTCCAGCGCGAACTGCCCGATCCGCAGCGGCGGCAGCACCCGGCGCACCGCCTTGATCGGCGGGTCGGTCGCGGTGTAGGCCGCCTCGGCGAGGACCAGCACCACCCCGCGCGGCCGCCAGCTGTCGCTGAACGCCTGCACCAGATCGAGGATGAAGCGCGCCCAGAGCGCGAAGAAGTAGAGCAGCAGCAGCACGTACGCCACCGTCCCGACGAGCGGGAGCACGCTCATCGTCCCGCCTCCTGCACGGCACCAGTATCCCGGCGCCCGGCACGGGCCGGTGCGCGGGACCCAGGATCAGCCCGTGAAGGTCGCGTCCAGGTCGGACTCCGCACCCGGCTCCTCGCCCGACACGGTGATGTGCTCGGGAGAGAGCAGGAAGACCTTGCTCGTCACGCGCTCGATCCGTCCCCGCAGCCCCGTCGAGAGCCCGGAGGCGAAGTCGACCAGCCGACGCGCCTCCGCCTCGGTCATCTGCGTGAGGTTGATGATGACCGGCGTGCCCTCGCGGAAGTGCTCCGCGATCTGCTGCGCGTCGCGGTACTGCCGCGGGTGGACCGTCAGGATCTCGTTCATCTCGGGCACCTGCGTCTTCGGCACCCGGCGAGGCAGCGGCGTGACCTGCGCCCGCGTGACGACCGGCTGGACGTACGGCGTGACCGGTTCGACCGGCTCGGCGTAGTCGTACTGGTCGTCCGCGAGACCGAGCCACACCATCGACTTCCGGATCGGGTTCGACATGGAATCCTCCTCGGGCTGCGCACACACCCCCCGCGGTGCCGCCCTCGTGCCGAGATTACCTTCATGTCATTCCGGGGCGGCGGGTCATCCGGGCGATTCCCGGTGTGTCGGCCGTCCCCAGTCCGGGGGCGCGCGGCCCTCAGGCGGACGGTCTCGGGCCCGTGATCGCGGTGCCGATGCGGAGGTGCGTCGCACCCGCTGCGATCGCGTCGCGGAAGTCCCCCGACATGCCTGCCGACACCCAGGTCGCGGTCGGCTCGACGGCGCGCACCTGGTCGGCGACGAGCGCCAGGGCGGCGAACGCCGGCCCGGGCGGGGCGCCGAGCGGCGCGACCGCCATCACGCCCCTCAGCCGCAGCCCACCGGCGGCGAGGACCCGCTCCGCGAGCGCAGGGACCTGCCCCGCCCGCGCGCCTCCGCGCCCCTCGCCGGAGCCGCCGAGATCGACCTGCAGGAGCACGTCGACCTCGCGCCCCGCGAGCGCGTCGACCAGCTCCGGCCGGTCGACGGAGTGGATGACGTCGGCGTAGCGGGCCACCTGCCGCGCCTTGTTCGTCTGCAGCTGTCCGACGAAGTGCCAGGTGGCGTCCGGGACGGCTGCGGCCTTGTCCCGTGCCTCCGGGTGCCGGTTCTCGCCGAAGTCGCGGACGCCGAGCGCGTGGAGCTCCTGCACGAGGGTGACCGGCTGGAACTTCGTGACGACGATCGTCGTGATCTCCGCCGGGTCGCGCCCGGCGGCACGAGCCGCGTCCGCCACCTGCTCCTGGACCGCGCTGAGGCTTTCGGCGAGCTCGGTCACGACACGACCGTAGCCGGAGGCTTCGTTTTGACGGGGTTTCTGCACCCCGAGCTCGGCCCGCGGAGGACTCGGGGTGCAGAAACCCCTTCAAAACGCACCCGGCCGGGACAGTCGGCGCCCGCTCGACGCGGGCTGCGTACCGCAGCGCCCGTTCAGGGCGCTGCGAAGCAGCCCAGCCGCGCCGCAGCGGCGGCGGCGCGGCAATGAATTCAGCGGAGGAACTCCGGGATGTCGAGGTCGTCGTCATCGTCGTCGTCGCCGTAGTCGAGGTCGCTCGTCTGGGTGAGCGTCGTCGAGTCCGCGACGAGCTGCCACTCGTGCGAGCCGGTCGTGTTGTGGTCGGCGGCAGGCACGGCGGGCTTCTGCGCGGCCGCGGCGGGCGCCGCAGCCGCCGCGACCGACCCGGTCGCGGGCTTCACGGCGTCGACGAAGTTGCTGCGGCGCGCATCGCGCTTCTCCCGGAAGTTCTCGCCGTCGAACCCGGCGGCGATGACGGTGACGCGCACCTCGTCGCCGAGGGTGTCGTCGATGACGGCGCCGAAGATGATGTTCGCCTCCGCGTGCACCGCCTCCTGCACCAGCCGCGCCGCATCGTTGATCTCGAGGATGCCCAGGTTGGAGCCGCCCTGGATCGACAGGAGCACGCCGTGCGCGCCGTCGATGGACGCCTCGAGCAGCGGCGAGGCGACGGCGAGCTCGGCCGCCTTGATGGCCCGGTCGGCGCCTCGCGCGGATCCGATGCCCATGAGCGCGCTGCCTGCGCCCTGCATGACGCTCTTCACGTCCGCGAAGTCGAGGTTGATGAGGCCGGGGGTCGTGATCAGGTCGGTGATGCCCTGGACGCCGGCGAGCAGCACCTGGTCGGCGGTCGCGAACGCCTCCACGATCGAGATGCCGCGATCGCTGATCTCGAGCAGCCGGTCGTTCGGGACGACGATGAGGGTGTCGACCTCGTTGGCGAGGGACTGCACACCGCGCTCGGCCTGCTGGAGCCGGCGCTTGCCCTCGAACGCGAACGGCTTCGTGACGACACCGATGGTGAGGGCGCCGATGGACTTGGCGATGCGCGCGACGACGGGCGCGCCGCCGGTGCCGGTGCCGCCGCCCTCCCCCGCCGTCACGAAGACCATGTCGGCGCCCGCGAGCGCCTCCTCGATCTCCTCGGCGTGGTCCTCCGCGGCGCGGCGCCCGACCTCGGGGTCGGCGCCGGCGCCGAGACCGCGGGTGAGCTCCCGGCCCACGTCGAGCTTGACGTCCGCGTCGGACAGCAGGAGCGCCTGGGCGTCGGTGTTGATCGCGACGAACTCGACGCCGCGCAGGCCGAGCTCGATCATCCGGTTCACGGCGTTGACGCCGCCGCCGCCGACGCCGACGACCTTGATGACCGCGAGGTAGTTCTGGTTGGACGTCACAGGGGCCTTCCGGGTGGGGAGTTCGTCGCGGGGTTCAACCTTCACTTGAAGGTGAAGGTCTGGCTCATCAGGGGTTCCGCTGCGGACGACGGTAGGCGCACGCGCCCCCGGGTGGGACCTCGACGCGCCGCGCGTCGCGCGTTCGCACCCGGCGCGTCAGCGGGTGAGGACCACGCCCGGGGAGGAGACGTCGATCTGCGTGGCGCCGCGTGCCGCCCGCCGCAGGGCTGCATGGAGCGCCTCCGCCTTGGCCGCGCCCTGCTCCGCTCCGCCCCACTGCACCGAGGGTCCGCCCTCGAGCGTCAGCACCACGTCGTCGGCGCCCGACGCGCGGACGGCGGTCACCCGGGGGGCGCTCGTCCCGAGGGCCCGGAGCGCCGCTGCGGCCGTCGCGTACGCGCCGGCGACGTCGGTCGTGCCGGCCGGGATCGTGAGCACCGGCAGCGAACCCGACTGCCCCGAGGCGACCGACACCACCACGTGCGCGGCGTCGAGCCGCTCCCAGCCGGCCGCCGTCCGCTGCTGGAGGACCGGGATGCGCGGCACGACCGCCACCTCGAGCGTGCCGGGAGGTCTGCGGACCAGCGAGAACCGCTCGACCGCAGGCACGTGGGCCAGCGCTCTCGCGACGTCCTGCTCGGACACGAGCGCGACCGGCCGGCCGAGCTCGGCGCCGAGCGCCGACCGCACGGCTCCGGCGGCCGCCCCCGAGACGCCGGTCACCTGGATCGTGCGCACCGGGAAGACGGGACCGAACGCGAGCAGCAGCGGCAACCCGACGAGCAGCACGAGCCCGAGCCCGGCACCCCCGGCGATGAGCCGGCGCCGCCTCGGCACGCCCGGGCGGCGCCGCTCGGCGGCCTCCGCCCGCTTCCTCGCCCTGACCGCCGCGCGGATCGCCTGCCGGTCCGAGTGGGCAGGAGGCGGCAGCGGCCGGTCGAGCCGCAGCGTGCGGATCGACTCGCGGGGCTCCGGCGCCTCGGCGTGCTGCTGCGGCATGGCGGGCGGCCGGATCGGCGTGCCGATCCCGCCGGGAGGGCGGCTCACGGGGTGGCCGCCCGGTCCCCCAGCGCCTCGAGCAGCTGCGGGACGATGCGGTACACGGACCCGCAGCCGAGGGTGACGACGAAGTCGCCCGGCCGCGCGAGCCGGCCCACCAGGCCGGCGGCGGTCGCCCAGTCCGGCGCGTAGTCGACGTGCTCGGGATCCCGGAACCGGTCGACGACGAGCGCCCCGGTGACACCCGGCACCGGATCCTCCCTCGCGCCGTCGACGTCCAGCACGACCGTGTGGTCGGCCGTGCGCTCGAGCACCTCCGCGAAGCGGCCCGCCATCGCCTGCGTCCGCGAGTAGAGGTGCGGCTGGTGGACGGCGATGATCCGCCCCTCCCCGACCAGGGTGCGGGCGGCGGTGAGCGCGGCGTCCACCTCGGCGGGCAGATGGGCGTAGTCGTCGTAGACGCTCACCCCATGCACCCGGCCCTGCAGATCGAACCGCCGCCCGGTGCCGCCGAACCGCGAGACGGCCAGCGCGGCCTCCTCCAGGCCGTGCCCGAGGCCGAGCAGCACGGCGATCGCCCCCGCCGCGTTGAGCACGTTGTGCCGTCCAGGGACCCGGAGCCGGACCTGGGCGCTGACGCCGTCCGCCGTGACGGTGCCCGCCGCCGGACCGTCGGTCGTGATCCCGGTGACCCGGACATCCGCGTCCGGCGACTCGCCGTACGTGCGCACGGCGCGGCCATGGATGCGCCCGCGCACCCGCCGCGCGCCCGGGTCGTCGGCGTTGATGACGAGCAGCTCGGAGGCGCGCGAGCCGAAGGCGACGAACGCGTCGTCGAACGCCTGCTCGGTGCCGTAGTGGTCGAGGTGATCGGCGTCGACGTTGAGCACCAGCGCGATCGCCGTGTCGTAGAGCAGGAAGGAGCCGTCGGACTCGTCGGCCTCGACGACGAACACGTCACCCGACCCGAGCCGCGAGGAGGTGCCGAAGTCCTTGATGGTGCCGCCGTCGACGAAGCTCGGGTCGTCGCCCAGCGCGTCCAGTGCCACCGCGATCATGCCCGTCGTCGTCGTCTTCCCGTGGGCGCCGGCGACGGCGACCAGCCGGTCGTCGCCGATCAGCGCCTTCAGGGCGTGGGAGCGGTGCAGCACGGGGATGCCGCGGCTGCGAGCGGCGAGCAGCTCCGGGTTGTCGGGCCAGAGTGCGCTCGTGACGACGATCGCGTCCACGTCACCCACGTTGTCGGGCGCGTGCCCGATGCTGACGGTCGCCCCGGCGTCGGCGAGCGTGTCGGTGTACGCGTTCCGGGCGCGGTCGGAGCCGCTGACGGTCGCGCCGCGGGCGAGGAAGAGCCGCGCGATGCCGTTCATCCCCGATCCGCCGATACCCACGAAGTGCACCCGGTCGAGCCGCGGCGGGATCGGCACGCCGAGATCCGGCTTGATCGTCATGCGCCCGAGGGTACGCGGGGGCCTCCGGCCAGCCCGGCGCGGGCGAGGCGCGTCATGCGCTCCGCCCCGTCCCGGACCCCGTCGCCGGTCGCCGCGGCGGCCATCGCGGCCACCCTGGCCGGATCCTTCAGGAGCGGCAGCACCACGGCCGCGAACCGCTCGGGGGTGAACCCGGCGTCCGGCTCGAGCAGCGCGCCTCCCGCGGCGACGACGCCCGCGGCGTTGAACCGCTGCTCGCCGTTCCCGACCGCGTACGGCACGTACACCGCGGGCAGCCCGAGCGCGGACAGCTCACTCACCGTCGAGGCGCCCGCCCTGGACACCGCGAGCTCCGCGGCGGCGAGGGCCAGGTCCATCCGGTCGCAGTAGGCGAGCATCCGGTAGCCGTCGACCTGTGGATCCGGCTCGGTGCTCCTGCCGCCGGTGAGGTGCAGCACCTGCCAGCCGGAGGCGGCGACCGCCGCGGCGTTCGCCGCCGCCGCGCGGTTCAGCCGCAGGGCGCCGAGCGAGCCGCCGGTGACGAGCAGCACCGGTCTGGCGGGGTCCAGCCCGAAGAACGCGCGCGCCTCGCTCCGGAGCGCCTCGCGGTCGAGGTCCGCGATCTCCCGCCGCAGCGGCATGCCGACCCGCGTCGCGTGGGGCAGCGGGGTGTCCGGGAAGGTCACGCCGACCACGTGGGTCAGCCGGGCGCCGAGCCGGTTCGCCATGCCCGGTCTGGCGTTCTGCTCGTGGATCGCGAACGGGATCCCCCGCCGGCGCGCGGCCAGGTACGCGGGCGCAGCCGCGTAGCCCCCGAACCCGATGACGCCGTCGATCCCGCGGTCGGCGAGGTACCGGCCGGTCAGTGCGATCGAACCGAGGACGGCGCGCGGGAACCGCAGGGCCGCGCGGTTCGGGCGGCGCGGGAACGGGAGGCGCGGGATCACGAGGAGCTCGTAGCCGCGCTGCGGCACGAGGCGGGACTCGAGCCCCTCAGCGGTGCCGAGCACGAGCGCCTCGTCCCCTTCCTCGACGAGGCGGTCGGCGACGGCGAGCAGCGGGTTCACGTGGCCGGCGGTCCCGCCGCCCGCGAGCAGCCAGCGCGTCATCGCAGCCCCGCCGTCCGGCCGCGGGCCGCCGGGTGGTCGGGGCGCACGAGCGACCGGGGCGCGGCGACCGTCACCGGGCGATCGGCGAGGGCCATCACGCAGCCCACCGCGGCACAGGCGGCGAGCAGCGACGAGCCGCCAGCGGACACGAACGGCAGCGGCACCCCGAACACCGGCGCGACCCCGACGACGACCGCGATGTTCGCGAACGCCTGGCCGACGAGCCACGCGAGGGTCATGCCGGCCGCGGTCCGGGTGTACCGGTCCTGGGTCCTGGTCGCGACGCGCAGCAGCACGACCGCGAGCGCCACGAAGCAGCCGATCAGCACGGTCAGGCCGACGAGGCCCGTCTCCTCCCCGATGATCGCGGCGATGAAGTCGTTGTCGGCCTCCGGGAGCCAGAACCACTTCGACACCGAGTTGCCGATGCCGACCCCCGTGAGGCCGCCGTTCGCGAGCGCCCACTGCGCCTGCGTCGTCTGCCAGCACGTGCCGAGCAAGTCCGTGCAGCCGCTGCTCCAGGCCGCGAGCCGGTCGGTGCGCGAGCCGCGGGTCTGCGAGAACAGCCACAGCACCGTGCCGGCGCTGCCGCCGAGCACGACCAGGACGGGGAGGCGCACGTTCGCCATCAGGAACCCGCCGAACGCGATCAGGGCGAGGATCAGGCAGGTCCCGAGGTCGTGCCCGAGGTAGACGGCGCCGATCGCGAGCGCCGTGAACGCCGTCGGCGGCAGCATGCCGCGCACCCCGAGATGCTCGCCGGGGCGCCGGGAGAAGAACGACGCGAGCACGAGCACGAGGCCCAGCTTCACCAGCTCGGAGGGCTGCATGCTGACCCCGGCAACGCGGATCCAGTTCTGGTTGCCGCCGACGCTCGTGCCGAGCGGGGTCAGCGCGGTCAGCAGCTGCAGCACGACCGCGCCGAAGAACACGACCGGAGCGAGCCGGGGCAGCCAGGCGGTGCGCAACCGGGTCGCGAGCGCGAGCATGCCGCCCGCGCCGATGAACGCGGCGACGCCCTGCGTCGTGAACTGGCCGTACGGGTTGCCCGCGACCCCCGCCTCCACGCTCGACGACGACAGCACCATGAGCAGGCCGAACGCCATGAGGAACAGCGTGATCGCGGCGAGCGCGAGCGATTCCCCACCGCCGAGCGCGGCGAGCGAGGGCAGGCCGACGCGCGGCACGATCGGCCGGCGGGCGACCGGGAGGTGGACGACGGGGTTGCCCGTCCTGGCGGGCGGCGCGGTGTCCATCGGCCTCACTCCGTCCGTGCTGCGCCTCCCCCGGGCAGCGCCCGGACGGCGGCCGCGAACCGAGCACCTCGGTCCGCGTAATCGGTGAACTGGTCCATCGACGCCGCGGCCGGGGCGAGCAGCACGACGTCGCCCGGTGAGGCGAGGGTCCGCGCCGCCTCGACCGCGAGCGGCATCACCTGCTCAGTGTCCACGTCGGGCACGACCGTGACCGGGACGCCCTGCGCGTGTCGAGCGAGCGCCTCCGTGAACGCAGCCTGGTCGCGCCCGATGAGCACGACACCGCGGAGGCGGTCGGACGCGGCGACCGCGGCGACGAGCGGGGCGACGTCGACCCCCTTCGTCAGGCCGCCTGCGACCCAGACCACGTGCTCGAACGCGCCGAGCGACGCGGCGGCGGCGTGGGGGTTGGTGGCCTTCGAGTCATCGACGAACCGGACGCCGTCGATCTCGCCGACCGGCTGGATGCGGTGCGCATCGAGGCGGAACGTGTCGAGCGCGTCGCGGATCGCCCGCGGTTCGACGCCGACGGCGCGGGCGAGCGCCGCTGCGGCGAGCACGTCGGCGACCACGTGCGGCGCCGCCAGGCCGGCCTCGTCGAGCGCATGGAGCGTCGTGAGCTCGAGGGCCGATGTCAGCCGCGCGTCGAGGAACGCACGGTCGACGAGGACCTCCTCGACGACGCCCACCTCGGAGACCCTCGGCACGCCGCGGGTGAACCCGATCGCGCGGCACCCCTCCACCACGTCCGCGTCCCTGACCAGCTGCTCCGTGACCGGGTCCTCGACGTTGTAGACGCACGCGAGCCGGGTGCGCTCGTACACGCGGCCCTTCGCCGCACGGTAGGCGGCGGCGGAGCCGTGCCAGTCGAGGTGGTCGTCGGCGATGTTCAGGCACGCGCTCGCCGCGGGAGACACCTCGGACATCCAGTGCAGCTGGTAGCTCGACAGCTCGACGACGAGCACGTCCCAGCCGTCCGGCTCCCGGATCGCGTCGAGCACCGGGCTGCCGATGTTCCCGCAGGCGCGGGCCCGGAGGCCGCCGGCGACGAGCATCGCGGTGGTGAGCTGCGTGGTGGTCGTCTTGCCGTTCGTCCCGGTGATCGTGATCCACTCCGCGGGCGTGCCGACCTTGTCCCTCAGGCGCCAGGCGAGCTCGACGTCCCCGAGGACGGGCACGCCCGCCTCCTCCACCCACCCGAGCGCCGGGACATCCGGGTGGAAGCCGGGGCTCACGACGACCAGATCGGGCTCGAAGGCGCGGAGCGCGTCGCGCTGGGCACCCGCGTCGCCGAGCGCGAGCCGGGCGCCGATGACCTCGAGCAGCGTCGCCCGCTCCTCCGTCGCGCGCTCCGCCACCACGAGCACGTCGCAGCCGAGCTCGACCAGCGTGTCCGCGGCGGCGAAGCCGACCACGGCGGCGCCGAGCACGCCCACCCGGAGGCCGCGCCATCCCGCCGCGTGCCAGGAGTGCAGCTGCGCGAGATCAGCCGTCATGCGTTGGCCCTGGTCAGCCACTCGAGGTAGAAGAGCCCGACCCCCGTCGCCACCAGCAGTCCGGCGATGACCCAGAAACGCACGACGACCGTGACCTCGGCCCAGCCCTTCAGCTCGAAGTGGTGGTGGATCGGACTCATCAGGAAGATGCGCTTGCCGCGCGTGAGCTTGAAGTACGCCCGCTGCACGATGACCGAGCCGGGCTCGATGACGAAGAGACCGCCGATGAACAGCAGCAGCAGCTCGGTACGCGACAGCACCGCGAGGGCGGCGAGCGCACCGCCGAGGGCGAGGGAGCCGGTGTCGCCCATGAAGATCTGCGCCGGCGACGTGTTCCACCACAGGAAGCCGATCAGCGAACCCGTGATGCAGGCCGCGACGACGGCGAGGTCGAGCGGGTCGCGGACGTTGTAGCAGAGGTGCACGTTGACGGGCGCCATGAGCGTCCGGCTGAAGCACGACTGGTTGAACTGCCAGAAGCCGATGATCACGAACGAGCCGATCGCGAAGATCGACGACCCGGTCGCGAGCCCGTCGAGCCCGTCCGTGACGTTCACGCCGTTCGAGGTCGCCGCCACGATCAGCCAGATCCACACGATGAAGACGATGACGCCGACGGTCGCACCGAACAGGGTGGTGAAGCTCAGCACCGACCCGTCGAACCACTCGTCGCGGACGATCGAGATGTTCGTCGTGGCGGGCGTCGCGGTGTACCGGTTGCCGCCCGCGCCGATCGCGGTCTTCGGGAACTGGAGCACCAGGACCGCGAAGACCGTCGCCACGATCACCTGCCCGGCGATCTTGGCCCAGCCGCCGAGCCCCAGGCTGCGCTGGTTGCGCGTCTTCAGGAGGTCGTCGGTGAAGCCGACGAGGCCGAGCCCGACCATGAGGAACAGGACGAGCAGGCCGGAGACCGTGATGCCGGAGAGCTCGTTCAGGTGGCCGACGAAGTACCCCACCACCGAGGCGAGGATGAACACGACCCCGCCCATGGTCGCGGTGCCCCGCTTGGCGTGGTGGCTCACCGGGCCGTCGTCGCGGATGAACTGCCCCCACTGCAGGCGGTGGAACAGCCGGATGAAGAGCGGGGTGAGGAACAGTGTGAAGAGCAGCGAGACGGCGGCTCCGGTGATCAGGGACTGCACGAGGCGGCACCTCCCCACCGCGCACCGAGCCGGTCGCCCAGGTGGCGCAGGCCCGCGGCGTTCGACGACTTCACGAGCACGGTGTCGCCGGGGCGCAGGAGGACCTCGAGCAGCGCCTCCGCCTCCTCCTGCGTCTCGGCGTACACGCTCTCGCCGTCCCAGGAGCCCTGCGCCGTCGCCTCGAGGTGGATGCGCCGCGCCTCCGGCCCGACGACGACGAGCTGGCCGACGTTCAGCCGCACGACGAGCAGCCCGATGCGGTCGTGCTCCTCGTCGGCGGACTCACCGAGCTCGCTCATGGCGCCGAGCACCGCGACCGACCGCCCCGGCGCCACCTGCACCAGGGTCTTCAGCGCAGCGGCCATCGAGTCCGGGGAGGCGTTGTAGGCGTCGTTGATCACCGTGACGGGGTCGGTCGCGAGGATCTCCATCCGCCAGCGCTCCGCCTTCGCCACGGCTTCGAGGCCCGCCACGATCGTGTCGGCGTCGACGCCGAGCGCCGTGGCGGCCGCGGCCGCGGCCATCGCGTTCGACACGTGGTGCTCGCCGAGCACGCGGAACGAGACGGTGCGGCGCTCGCCGCCGGGCAGCACGAGGGCGAACCGCGTGCCGGACGCGGTCGCGTCCACGTCGTCCGCCGAGGTGCCGCCCTCGCGCGGATCGGCGGACAGGCCGAACCACGCGACGCGGGCCCGGGTCCGCTCGGCCATCGCGGCGACGCGGGGGTCGTCGCGGTTCAGGACCGCGACGTCCGACTCGGTGAGGTCGGTCACCATCTCGGACTTCGCCCTCGCGGTGCCCTCGATGCTCCCGAAGCCGCCGGCGTGGGCGAGCCCCACCTTGAGCACCACGCCGACGTCGGGCTTCGCGAGCGCGACGAGCCTGGCGATGTCGCCCGCGGCCGAGGCGCCCATCTCGGCGACGAGGAACTCGGTGTCGTGCTGCACGCGCAGCATGGTCATCGGGCCGCCGACCGCGTTGTTGAACGACGCGTGCGACGCGACCGTCGGGCCGACCCGCCCGAGGATCTCGCGCAGCAGGTTCTTGGTCGTGGTCTTCCCGTTGGAGCCGGTGATGCCGATCACGCGCAGCCGGCCGTCGGTGCGGACGCGCGCGACGACCTCCTTCGCCAGCGCCGCGAGCGCGAGCGTCCCGTCCGCGACGACGACCTGCGGCACGTCGAGATCGAGGGCGCGCTCGACGACGAGGAGCGCGGCGCCGCGCTCGAGCGCCGCCGCGGCGAAGTCGTGCCCGTCCATCGATTCGCCGACGCGCGCGACGAACACGCCGCCCGGCTCGATCTGCCGGGAGTCGGTCTCGACCGCACCCGACACCACCGTGTCGGCCGCGGCGGCCGGGACCACCTCGCCGCCGACGGCGGCGGCCACCTCGCGGAGCGTGAGCGGGATCACCGGTCGGGACTGCTCATGGTCGAGTTCGCCGTATCCATCCCGGTTACCTCCCGCTGGTCTTGCAACCGGGGGTCCAGCGTAGAGGATCGCCGCCGACCGACCCGTGTCACCACGTGGCCGGCAGGTCCGGCGACGTCGAACCGGACGGCACGACGCCGCCCGTCTGCAGGGCTCTCGCCATCACCTTCTGCCAGATCGGCGCGGTCGCGAGGGACGAGTTCAGCTTCTTCGGCTGCGACAGCGCCACGTAGACGACGTACTTCGGGTCGTCCGCGGGCGCGACGCCGGCCAGCGACACGAGGTACTGCTTGGAGTAGACGCCGGAGGCGTCCACCTCCTGCGCGGTCCCGGTCTTGACGCCGATCCGGTACCCCGGGATCTTCACCTCGGCGGCCAGCCACCCCTTCGTGGCGACGTTCTCGAGCATGCTCACCGTGCTCCTCGCGGCCGACGCGGAGACCACGTGGGTCGGGCTGCCGGTCGTGACGGGCTCGACCGTGCCGTCGGCCTTCGTGCAGGACTCGACGAGCCGGACGGGCAGGCGCACGCCGCCGTTCGCGATGGTCTGGTACGCGCTCGCCATCTGTACCGCGGTCGCGGTGAGGCCCTGGCCGAACATCGTGGCGTAGTGGCTCTGCGGCCCCCAGTTCGGCGCGTGCGCACCGAAGGAGCCGCCCGCCTCCGCACCGAAGCCGACGGCGGTCGGGCTGCCGAAACCGAACGCCTTCAGGTACGCGAGGCGCTTCGCGTCCGAGATCCTGCCGCCGAGCTGGGACATGCCGGTGTTGCTCGACTGCACGAGCACGCCGGTCAGCGTCAGGTGCTCGTTGCCGTGCACCTCCGCGTCGTTGATGTTCGCGCCGTCCTTCGTGATCAGGCGGTAGGGCGCGACCACCCGGGAGGCGGGCGTGGCGACGCCCGAGTCCAGGAGCATCGCGGCGGTCACGCTCTTCATCGTGGAGCCCGGCTCGTACGGCGCCGTGAACGCGCGCGAGCCGAGCGCGGCGGGGTCGGTGTTCGCGGTCTTCGTCACGTCGTTGGGGTTGAAGGTCGGCCAGTCCGCGACGGCGAGCAGCCTGCCCGTCCGCACCTCCTCCACCACGACGGTGCCCCAGGCCGCGCCGGTCTGCGCGGCCCGTTGCGCGAGCACCTGCTGGGCGTAGTACTGGAGGTCCCGCTGGACGGTCAGCTTGACGGTGCCGCCCGGCTTCGCGGCCTTGACGACCGTCTCCGTGCCGGGGATCGGCGTGCCGTCCAGTGCGCTCTCGGCGACGGACTCCCCCTGCGTGCCCGCGAGGCAGGCGTCGGAGCCGCGTTCGACGCCGGCGAGCGGGTTCTGCTCCGCACCGACGAACCCCACCAGGTTGCCCGCGACCGACCCGGCCGGGTAGATCCGCTTCGACACCGCCTCGGAGTACAGCCAGCCGAGGCCGAGCGCCCGCATGCGCTGCAGTGCGGCGTAGGTCACCTCGTTCGCGAGCAGCGCGTAGCTCGCCTTCGGGTGCGCGGTGAGCGCCTGCTGGATCGGGGCGGCGGGGACGCCGAGCGCCGCGGCGATCCTCGCTGCGGCCCGGTCCACGTGGCCGGCCTTCGCGGCGATCCAGGGCACCGCGGTGATGCGGTACCGCGTGACAGTGGTGGCGAGGACCGTGCCGTCGGCGTCGACGATGTCACCCCGGGGCCCCGGCAGGACGGTGCTGATGCTGCGGCGGTCCTTCGACGCCTTCCGCAGCGCGTCCGCCTGCACGACCTGCACGTCCGTGAGCCGGACGAGGAACACGCCGGCGAGGAGCAGCACGGTCAGCAGGACGAAGGCGGGCCGCCATCGCGCGCGTCGCCGGTGCCCCTCCATGCTCCTCCGTTCCACCGGTCCGCTGCCGGAAGGGCCGAACCTAGGCGACGTCGTCCGACGGACGGCGGAGGCGCGGCGGGTTCCCGGGAGACGCGGCGCTCCGGCCGCCCTCCCGCCGCGTGCCGTCCGCTCAGCGAGCGGGCGCCGCGCTGCCGAGGACCGCGCCGGTCCGGGCGTCGAGGTAGGCGGCCGAGTCCTCCGGCACCATGCCGAGCGCAGCGGCCCTGGCGGCGAGGTGCTGCGGAGCGGCGAGCGACTGCAGCGCCTCCGTCTGCACCTGCTGCTGGTGCGACAGCACGTCGGAGCGCTGCTGCAGCTCGGCGAGCCGGTAGGCGCCGTGCGCCGTGCCGATCGACAGCAGCAGCTGCGCCACGACGACGCACACCGCGCCGCCGAGGACGACGGCGCCGGCGAGGACCCGCGGGCGGGTCGCCGGCGAGACGCGCGTCGCGGCCGCGGTGCCGAGCGCGCGCTCGGTCGACGGCTCGCTCTCGACGGGCCGGACCGGCAGTGGTCGTGCCGGCGGGGCGATGGGCCCGGGCCGACGGACAGGGTCGTACGCGTACGCGGTGCTCAAGACAGTCCCCCAACTGTGCGACATCCGTGTCAGACGGCGCGGTGATCCCCCCGGATCCGCTCCGCCGCCCGGAGCCGCACGGATGCGGCCCTCGGGTTCCTCTCGACCTCCGCTTCCGCCGCCTTGGGTGCACCCCGCGTCAGCATCCGGAAGGTCGGGGCCGTCTCGTCGGTCTCGACCGGGAGCCCTCGCGGTGCGGTCGAGACGGTCCGGGCGGCGAGCGCCCGTTTGACGATCCGGTCCTCGAGGGAATGGTAGGACAGCACCACGATCCGGCCGCCTGTGGAGATCCTGTCGACGGCGTTCGGGACCGCCCGTTCGAGCACCTCCAGCTCGCGGTTCACCTCGATGCGCAACGCCTGGAAGACGCGTTTGCCCACGTGGCCCCGCGATTTCAGCGCGGCCGGCGTCGCCCGCTCGAGCACGTCCACGAGCTCGCCCGAGCCCCGGATTGGGGTGGTCCTCCGCGCCTCGCCGATCGCCCGCGCGTACCGATCGGCGAGCCGCTCCTCGCCGTACACGCGGAAGATCCTCGCGAGGTCCTGCACGGCGTACCCGTTGACGACGTCCGCGGCGGTCCGCGGCTCGCCAGGGTCCATCCGCATGTCGAGCGGCACGTCCCGCGCGTAGCTGAAGCCGCGGTCGTCCTCGTCCAGCTGCATGGAGGAGACGCCGAGATCGAACAGCACGCCGTCGACGGCTTCGACACCGAGCTCGTCGAGCACCTCGGGGATCGCGTCGTAGACCGCGTGCGCGGGCCGGAACCGCGCGCCGAACCCCGCGAGCCGCTCCCCCGCGAGACGCAGGGCGGCCGGGTCCCGGTCGACGCCGATCAGGGTGGTGCCCGGGAACCGCGTCAGCAGCGCCTCCGCGTGGCCGCCGAGCCCGAGGGTCGCATCGACCACCGTCGAGGGCTCGGCCCGCTCGAGGGCGGGCGCGAGCAGGTCGAGCGTCGTGTCCAGCAGGACCGGCACGTGGAGCGGAGTGGAGGGGCGGCCCCCGGTCTCCTCCGGTCCGTTCATCCCGATACCCATCCGTGGTCCGCACCTGGCACCGGGGAAGTGTGCCAGGGGCGGGAGGACGAGGCACCTGGCACCGGGGAAGTGTGTCAGGGATCCCGTCACGGCTGGGACTCGGGAAGCACGGCTCAGAGGATCCCGGGGACCACCTCGCCTTCGACGGACGCGAACGCGTCCTCGGTCTCCGCCAGGTGGCGCTCCCACGCCGCCGCGTCCCAGATCTCGACCCGGTCGCCCACGCCGAGGACCGCGAGCTCGCGCTCGAGGCCCGCGTACGCGCGGAGGCCGGGCGGGATGGTCACGCGACGCTGCTTGTCCGGCGTCTCGTCGTGCGCGCCGGACAGGAACACCCGGAGGTAGTTCCGGGCCTCGCGGCTCGTGACGGGGGCCTGCCGGATGCGCTCGTGCGTCCGGGCGAACTCCTCGCTCGAGAACACATAGAGGCATCGCTCCTGACCGCGCGTGATGACGACGCCGTCGGCGAGGTCGTCCGCGAACTTGGCCGGCAGGATGATCCGCCCCTTCTCGTCGAGCCGCGGTGAGTAGGTACCGAGGAACACGGCACCGACCCCTCGCTGAGCACTGGACCAGCGGCGCTGGTGGGCCCCACTTTACTCCACTTCCCTCCACCGGGGCCACCGGAGCAGGGGTGCGCCTCCACCCCGCTCCCCCGGGAACGACGAAACGCCCCGCGGCTGATGCCGCGGGGCGTTCGTTCGGGTCGGGAAGGGTCAGGAGTGCCGGCGGCGCTCCCAGCGCTGCGAGAGCCGGTCCATGAACCGCGGGCGGGGGCCGCTCGCGGCGAACCCGGCGGGCAGTCGGCGGCTGCGCACGCCGACGGCGACGAGGACACCACCGAACATCATCGCGAAGCCGAGCGCGCCCACGAACCAGTTGTGCAGGAGGACGCCGAGCACGAGGACGCCGAGGCCCGCGATGGCGAGCAGGATGCCGCCGACGACCGCCGCGTAGCTGATGCGCCCGCTCGCGCGCCCGACCGACGCGACGAAGTCCGCGTCGCCGTGGTAGAGGCTGCGCTCCATCTCGTCGAGAAGTCGCTGCTCCTGCTCCGAAAGTGGCATCCGGATCCCTCTTCTCCCAGGGGTGGAACGGCCGCGCAGCCGTGCGCGTCGCAAGTGTACAAGGCGGGTGCGCGGCTAGGCTAGGCGGTGTGAGCAGTGGAGGCCGACTGGTCGACCTCGTGCAGACCCGGATCGACGAGTTCCTCGACGCCCGCTCCCCGATTCTCGCCGCCATCGCTGACGACACGGCGCCGATGAGCTCGATTTCGAGGGAGTTTCTGAGATTCGGGAAGCGGTTCCGGGCCCGGTTCTGCTACTGGGGCTGGCAGTCCGTGCAGGGCGTCGACGATCCCGCTGATTTCTTCGGTGACGTCGGACGCCGGGATCTGCCCGCCGTGATCGGCGTCGCGGCCGCACTCGAGCTCTTCCACGCCGCGGCGCTCGTGCACGACGACCTGATCGACGCGTCCGACACCCGGCGCGGCGCGCCCTCCGCCCATCGGCGGTTCGAGCAGGTGCACCGCGGCGGCGGCTTCCTCGGCGACGCGACCCGGTTCGGCTCGTCGTCCGCGATCCTGCTCGGCGACCTGCTGCTCGTCTGGAGCGACGAGCTGTTCGCCGACTCGCTCGACGGGCTCGCCGACCGCAGCAACGCGAAGGCGGCGAGAGCCGAGTTCAACCGGATGCGCACCGAGGTCACCGCGGGGCAGTACCTCGACATCGTGGCGGAGGCCTCCTGGCCGAACGTGCCGCCGGGCCGGGAGGTCGACACGGCGCTGAACGTGATCGCCTACAAGTCGGCGAAGTACTCGATCGAGGCGCCGCTCGCGATCGGCGGTTCCCTCGGGGGCGCCTCGCTCGCGCAGATGGCGGCGCTGCGCGAGTTCGGGCTGCCGCTCGGCATCGCGTTCCAGCTGCGCGACGACCTCCTCGGCGTGTACGGCGACGCCGAGCTGACCGGCAAGCCCGCAGGCGACGACCTCGTGGAGGGCAAGCGCACGGTGCTCGTGGCGCTCGCGCGCCAGGCGCTGCCCGCCTCCGCCCGCCGGACCGTCGACGAGCTGCTCGGCGATCCCGAGCTCACGGGCGAGCAGATCCGCATGCTCCAGGAGACGATCCGGGCCTCAGGGGCGATCGACGAGGTCGAGCGCATGATCACGGAGAACGTGGACCTGGCCCTCGAGGCGCTCGACGGGGCGCCGCTGACCGCCGATGCGCGCGACGCGCTCACCCGGCTCGCGGAGTCGATCAGCGTCCGCGCGTCCTAGAGGGCGAGGGCCTGCGCCACGCGGCGCACCTCGGCCTTGCGGCCGCCGTGCAGCGCGTCGATCGGCGCCGTCCCGAGGCTCTCCTCCGGCTCGAGGAGCCACTGGACGGCCGCGTCGTCGCTGAAGCCGCTGTCTGCGAGGAGGATCGCCGTGCCGCGAAGCTCGGGCAGCGGTCCCTCCTCCGTCAGGAACACCTCCGGGACCCGGAGCACGCCGTCCCGGCGCACCGCGAGCAGATGCCGGTCCTCGATGAGCCGGCGGACGCGGCTCGGCGTCAGCCCCAGCCGCTCGGCGAGATCGGGCACGGTCAGCCAGGTGCGCTCTTCCTCGGTGCTCACGTCACCAGCATGCCAGGGCTCGAACTGGGGGCACGATCCGCCCCGTGGCGCACCGCCCGGTCCGTTGACATCGCGCACCGGGTTTGCGACGGTGCCAGCACGCCCCTCGGGGGAAGGGCGAGAACGGACATCGACGATGAGTTCCATGCTGTCGGAACGGGAGCGGCAGGCGCAGCGCGACGGGGGACGGCACGCGGGCGACCGCGGGCTGCTGCGCTCGAGCCTCGGCGCCGCTGGCAGGCTGCTCGCCCGCACCGTGGGGGCGCCGGCGGACGGCGACGGCCGCTGGTCGCGCCCGGCCGCCGAGCCCGACCCGATGCGGCGTGCCCGCGAGGGCGCCGTCGAGGTCGAGGTCGGCGCGGGCGAGACCGTGTTCGACATCGCGGCGAGGCACGGCGTCTCCACCGCGAGCGTGCTCGCCCTCAACGGGCTCGGCTGGCGCTCGCAGCTGCTGGCGGGACAGACCGTGCTCGTGAAGCCCGCGGACGCGCGGCAGCCGATGAGCCCGGTCGCCGAGGAGCTGCACCGGCACCGGGTCGGCGACGACGAGACCGTCTCCTCCATCGCCCAGCGGCACGGCGTCGCCACGGCGGCCGTGCTGCTCGCGAACGGGCTCTCCCGCGGCAGCACGGTGCGTCCGGGGCAGCAGCTCGTGATCCCCGTGCCGAACCTGCGCAAGACCGGCACCGGCGAGGTCGTGCTGACCGGCGAGATGCGCGACAACGCCCGCGTGGTGGCGGAGGTCGGCCGGATGGTCGGCGTGCCCGACGACGGCATCGTGATCGCGCTGACGGCGGCGATGCAGGACTCCTCGCTGCACAACCTCCCGTTCGGCGAGGGCGACGCGGTTGGGCTGTTCCAGCAGCGGCCGAGCCGCGGGTGGGGCGACGCCGCGACCCTGCTCGACCCGCGCGCCGCCGCGATCGCGTTCTTCGGCGGCGCCGGCAGCGGCGTCGTCGCCCCGGCGGCCGGGCTGCTCGACGTGGGGGGCTGGGAGTTCATGGCCGTCGGCGAAGCCGCCCACGCGGTGCAGCGCAGCGCCTCCGCAGCCGCGTACGGCAAGTGGGAGCGGGCCGCCCGAGGGTGGCTCCGCGAGCTCGAACGGGGCCGCTGACCCCCGTCCGGGGCGGAACCCCGCCGCACCGGTCGCGTGCCCTGACGGCCGCCCGGGCGCTCCTTACACTTCCCGACGTGACCGCCGCTCCTCCCGACCCCATGGTGGGCCGGCTGCTCGACGGCCGCTACCAGATCCGCGCCCGCATCGCCCGCGGCGGCATGGCCACCGTGTACCTCGCCACCGACCTGCGCCTCGAGCGCCGCGTCGCGGTGAAGGTGATGCACGCGCACCTCGCCGACGACGCCGCGTTCCGGGACCGGTTCATCCAGGAGGCGCGGAGCGCCGCGCGGCTCGCCCACCCCAACGTGGTGAACGTCTTCGACCAGGGGCAGGACCTCGGCACCGCGTACCTCGTCATGGAGTACCTGCAGGGCATCACCCTCCGGGACCTGCTCGGCGAGTACGGCCGGCTCACGCCCGAGCAGACGATGGACATCCTCGAGGCGGTGCTCGCCGGGCTCGTGGCCGCGCACAAGGCCGGCATCATCCATCGCGATCTCAAGCCCGAGAACGTCCTGCTGGCCGACGACGGCCGCATCAAGCTCGGCGACTTCGGTCTCGCCCGCGCCGCCACGAGCAGCACCGCGAGCGGGCAGGCGCTGCTCGGGACGATCGCGTACCTCTCCCCCGAGCTCGTCACCAGGGGGATCGCGGACACCCGCAGCGACGTGTACGCGGTCGGCATCATGATGTACGAGATGCTCACCGGCGAGCAGCCGTTCAAGGGCGAGCAGCCCGTGCAGATCGCCTACCAGCACGCGAACGACTCGGTGCCGGCGCCGTCGCTGAAGAACCCCGGCGTGCCCGCGCTGCTCGACGACCTCACCCTCTGGGCGACCGCGAGGGATCCGGAGGACCGCCCGCGGGACGCGCGCGCGATGCTCGACCAGCTCTTCGAGACCCAGCACCTGATGCGCGAGGGCGCGGGCGCGGCCAGGACCGCACCGCAGCGGACGGCGGTGCTCCCTGCGGCCTCCGCGACCCGGGTGCTGTCGACCGCCGATGTGACCCCGATGCCGCGCAGGGCGCAGCCGACCGACGTCGTCGACCGCCTCCGTGCCGCCACCGCTCGCGCGCACCGCCGCGGGGCCTGGGCGTTCGCGGCCGTGCTGGTCGCCGGGGCGATGGCCGCGGGCACGGGCTGGTACTACGGCGGCGGCCCCGGCTCGACGACGAGGCTGGCCAGCTTGAAGGGCATGACCGCGGACACCGCGTCGGCGACGCTGCACGACGCCGGGTTCCGCATCGGCACGACCGGATCGGCCTGGAGCAGCGCGGCGGAGGGCACGGTCACCACCACCGACCCGGGGGCCGGCTCCGCCCTGGCGCCGGGCGCGACCGTGTCGCTCGTCATCTCGAAGGGGCTGCAGCCCGCGACCGCGCCGAGCGTGCAGGACCGCACGGTCGCGGCCGCCACCTCGGCCGTCGACGCGGCGAGGCTCACGCTCGCGGGCACCGTCGCGCGGACGTCGTCGAAGCCGGCCGGAACGGTGCTGCGCCTCATCGACGAGAGCGGGACGACGATCGACCCTGGCGCGGTCCTGCCGGCCGGCGCACCGGTCCGGCTCGTGGTGTCGACGGGCCCGGCGCCGGTCGTCCCCGCGTCGTCCACCTCGACGGCCTGGTCGGCCCCCACCCCGCCCCCCGCCCCCGGGCGCCCGGCCCCCGTCCCGGACCTGTCGGGTGCCCCAATCCAGCGCCGGCCCGCCACTGTTCACCTTCCACCTACGAAGGCTACGGGCGGGGGTGCTTCGCGAGCTCCTCCGCCACCAGGAACGCCAGCTCGAGCGACTGCATGTGGTTCAGCCGCGGATCGCAGAGCGACTCGTACCGGGTCGCGAGGGTCTCCTCGTCGATGTGCTCCGACCCGCCGAGGCACTCGGTCACGTCGTCGCCGGTCAGCTCCACGTGGATGCCCCCGGGATGCGTGCCCACCTGCCGGTGGGCCTCGAAGAAGCCCAGCACCTCGTCGACCACGTCGTCGAAGCGGCGGGTCTTGTAGCCGGTCGGCGTCGTGATCCCGTTGCCGTGCATCGGGTCCGTGATCCACAGCGGCGTCGCCCCGAACCGGCCGACCGCCTCGAGCAGCGGCGGCAGGGCCTCGCGGATCCGCGACGCGCCCATCCTGGTGATCAGGGTCAGGCGACCCGGCTCCCGCTCGGGATCGACGAGGTCGATCAGGCGCTCGAGCTCGTCCGCCGACATCGTCGGTCCGACCTTGACCCCGATCGGGTTGCGGATGCGGGAGACGAAGTCGAGGTGCGCACCGTCCAGCTGCCGGGTCCGCTCCCCCACCCACACGAAGTGCGCCGACGTGTCGACGGGGGTGCCGGTGCGGGAGTCGATGCGGGTCAGCGCGCGCTCGTACTCCATCAGCAGCGCCTCGTGCGCCGTGTAGAACTCGACCCGCTTCAGCTCGTCGAAGTCGGCCCCCGCCGCCTCCATGAACTTCACGGCGCGGTCGATCTCCATCGCGAGACCCTCGTAGCGCTGGTTCGCCGGGTTGGCCGCGAAGCCGCGGTTCCAGCTGTGCACCTCCCGGAGGTCGGCGAAGCCACCCTGGGTGAACGCGCGCACGAGGTTCAGCGTGGACACGGCGGTGTGGTAGCCGCGGACCATCCTGGCCGGGTCGTGGGCACGCGCGGCGGGGGTGAAGTCGTAGCCGTTGACGATGTCGCCGCGGTACGCGGGCAGCGTCGTACCGCCGCGGGTCTCCACGTCGCTCGAGCGGGGCTTCGCGAACTGGCCCGCCATCCTGCCCATCTTCACGACGGGCATGGAGGCGCCGTAGGTGAGCACCACGGCCATCTGCAGGATCGTCTTCACGCGCGCGCGGATCCGGTCCGCCGTCGCGCCCTCGAAGGTCTCGGCGCAGTCGCCGCCCTGCAGCACGAACGCGTGCCCGGCGGCGGCCGTCGCGAGCCGGCTGCGCAGCTGGTCGATCTCGCCCGCGAACACGAGCGGCGGCATGGTGCGCAGCTCCGCGACGGCGGCCTCCGCCGCCTCCTGGTCCTCCCAGGTCGGCTGCTGCCGGACCTCGAGCGTGCGCCAGTGGTCGAGCCCGGCGAGCACCTCAGGGGTGGCGGGCACGACGGTCTCCGTGAGGGGTTGCAGCATCGGTCGGTCTTCCCCGTCGCTCAGGCGGCCTTGGCCGCGGCGCGCCGCAGCGTGCTCGCGTACACGTCGACGTACTCCTGCCCGGACAGCCTGGCGATCTCCACCATGATCTCGTCGGTGATGGAGCGGAGGACGAACCGGTCCCCCTCCATCCCCTCGAAGCGGCTGAAGTCGAGCGGCTCCCCGATCACGATGCCGACCCGGCGCACCTTGGGGATGACCGTGCCGATGGGCATCGCCTTGTCGGTGTCGAACATCGCCACCGGCACGACGGGCGCCTTCGCCTCGAGGATCATCCGCGCGACACCGGTCCGCCCGCGGTACAGCTTTCCCGTCGGGCTCCGCGTGCCCTCCGGGTAGATGCCGAGCACCCCGCCCGCGCGCAGCACCTCGACGCCCGTGTCGAGCGACGCCTCGCTCGCCTTGCCGCCCGAGCGGTCGATCGACAGCTGGCCGATGCCGTTCATGAAGGAGCGGAGCACCCAGCCCTTCAGCCCCCGGCCGGTGAAGTAGTCGCTCTTGGCGAGGAACGTCACCTTGCGCTTCAGCATCAGCGGGAGGAAGAGGGAGTCGACCACGGAGACGTGGTTGGAGGCCAGGATCACCGGACCCGTGGTGGGCACGTTCTCGATGCCGGACACCCACGGACGGAACGTCGAGCGCAGATACGGCCCCAGGAAGAACACCTTGAGGACCCAGTACAGCATCCGGCGGCTCCCTTCCTGCGCGGTTCCGATGAGGGTACCGGCTCGCGGGGTGCCCCTTCCGCGCTCGAGGCGGCGGCAGGCTCAGCCGCGAGGAGCGAACGCCGCGTAGGCGGGGTCCTCGTGCAGGCGGGCGAGGTCCGCCGCCCCCACGACGCCAGCCTCGTTGCCGAGCTCCGCGATGGCGAACTCCGGCTCCGGGTGGAAGCCGCGGGCGGGGAGGTGGTCCGCGAAGGCGCGGCGCACCGGGCCGAGCAGGCGCTCGCCGGCGTCGGCGACCCCGCCGCCGATCACGAAGAGCTGCGGATCGAGCACGACGGAGAGGCTCGCGCAGGCCTGCCCGAGCCAGGACCCCAGCTCGGCCAGCGCCGCGACCGCACCGGGATCGCCCTGCTGGACCAGCGCCCCGATGACCGCGCCGGTCAGCTCGCCGCCCGCCTCCGTCCGCGCCGCGGCCAGCGCGGTCCCGATGCCCCCTGCGTCGGCGACCGCGTTCGCCATCCGCTGCAGGGCCCGCCCGGAGCCGTACTGCTCGATGCACCCGCGGGCGCCGCACCCGCACAGGATCCCGTCGGGCACGACGCGCATGTGGCCGAGCTCACCCGCGACCCCGAACCCCCCGCGCAGCAGGCGGTCGCCCGCGATGACGGCCCCGCCGACCCCGGTGCCGGAGGTGAGCATGACCATGTCGGACACGAGGCGGCCGGCGCCGAACCGGAACTCGGCCCAGCCCGCGGCGTTCGCGTCGTTGTCGACGACGACCGGGAGGCCCAGCCGCTGCTCGAGCCGCTCGCGGAGGGGCTCGTTCCGCCACGGGATGTTCGGCGTGTAGTAGACGGTGCTCTGTCCGGCATCGATGAAGCCGGGCGCGGCGACGCCGACCGGGACGCGCTCGCCGCCCGCGAGCTCGCGGATCATGGCGACGATCGCGTCCTCGATCGCCGTCGAATCGGTCGCGTCCGTCGGCACGCGCTGGAACCCCGTGATCGCGCCGAGCTCGTCGACGACGCCTCCGGCGATCTTGGTCCCGCCGATGTCGATACCGATCGCCTGCACGGATCGAGAGCCTAGAGCCGCGCCCGGCCGCGGCGCTGCGCGGCGGTCCGGGGGCGACGGCTACCATCTGACGACCGACGGCGAAGGAGCATTCGAGTGCAGCAGACCGAGCGGCGGATCCTCACGGAGCCGGAGCCCGCCCTGAACGTGGCGGACCTGCTCGCGCAGCGGGTGGCCAGGACCCCGCAGCTCGTGCTGTTCCAGGTGCCGGAGCCGAACGGCTCGGGAGCGGGCGGTCCGCGCTGGCGTCCCGTCACGGCCGCGGCCTTCCACGCGCGCGTCGTCGCGATCGCGAAGGGCCTGATCGCCTCAGGGATCGAGCCGGGCGACCGGATCGGCCTGCTCTCCTCGACGCGGTACGAGTGGTCCCTCGTCGACTTCGCGGCCTGGTACGCGGGCGCCTTCGTGGTGCCGGTCTACGAGACCAGCTCCCCCGCCCAGGTGCGCCACATCCTCGAGGACTCCGGCGCGTGCGCGATGGTGGTGGAGACCGCGGAGCACTTCGCCCGAGTCGATGAGGTGCTGCCCGACCTGCAGCACGTGCACTCGGTGTGGCAGCTGCACCTCGACGGACTCGACAAGCTCGTCGCGGCGGGGAAGGACGTCACGGACGAGGAGGTCGAGCGCCGCAGGCAGCTCGCCGTGGAGTCGGACATCGCGACGATCATCTACACCGCCGGCACCACCGGGAAGCCGAAGGGCTGCGTCCTCACCCACGGGAACTTCGTCGAGTTGACGCGGAACACGGCCCTCGCGATTCCCGAGATCGCGAACGAGAAGGCCGGGACCCTCCTGTTCGTCACGCTCGCGCACGTGTTCGCGCGGTTCATCTCGGTGCTGTGCGTGCACGCGGGCGTCCGCGTGGGGCATCAGGCGGACACCTCGCAGCTCGTGCCGGCGCTCGGCTCGTTCCGCCCCACGTTCCTGCTCGCGGTGCCGCGCGTGTTCGAGAAGGTCTACAACTCGGCCGAGCAGACCGCCGAGTCCGGCGGCCGCGGCGGCGCGTTCCGCTGGGCCGTCGACGTCGGCGTGCGGTGGTCGGAGGCGAGGACGGCCGGCCGGGTGCCGCTCGCGCTCGCCCTGCAGTACCGCGCCGCCGACGTGCTCGTGTTCCGCCGGCTGCGCGCGGTGCTCGGGGGCGACTGCCGGTGGGCGGTCTCCGGATCGGCCCCGCTCGGGAAGCGGCTGAACCACTTCTACCGCGCGCTCGGCGTGACGATCCTCGAGGGCTACGGGCTGACCGAGACGACCGCGCCGATCACGGTGAACCTGCCCGCGGGCGCGAAGATCGGCACGGTCGGACCGCCGCTGCCGGGCTCCGCGGTGCGCATCGCCGAGGACGGTGAGGTGGAGCTGCGCGGCATCGGCGTCTTCACGGAGTACCACCACAACCCGCAGGCGACCGCGGACGCGTTCCACGACGGCTGGTTCCGCACGGGTGATCTCGGAGCGCTCGACGCGGACGGTCACCTGATGATCACCGGCAGGAAGAAGGAGATCATCGTCACGGCCGGCGGGAAGAACGTCTCCCCCGCCGAGCTCGAGGATCCGATCCGCGCGGATCCGATCGTGAGCCAGGTCGTCGTGGTCGGCGACCAGCGCCCGTTCATCGCAGCGCTCGTGACGCTCGACGCCGACATGCTGCCGTCCTGGCTGAAGAACAAGGGCGAGCGCGCCGACCTCGCCGTCGCGGACGCCGCGGCGCTCCCGGTCGTCCGGGAGGAGATCCAGCGGGCGATCGACGCCGCGAACACGCACGTCTCCCGCGCGGAGGGGATCCGGGCGTTCCGGATCCTCGCCGACGACTTCACGGAGCAGTCGGGCGAGCTGACGCCGAAGCTGTCGATCAAGCGGCATGTGATCCTGCAGAAGCGCGCAGGCGAGATCGACGCGCTCTACGCCGAGGCGAAGAAGGAGCACGCCGCCAGCGCGCGCTGACGCCTCAGCGGAACCAGGGGGCGCGGCGCACCGCGGCCATCGCCTCCTTGCGCACCTCCGGCTCGAGCCGGCTCAGGTAGAGCCGCCCGTCGAGGTGGTCCTGCTCGTGCTGGAGCGCCTCCGCCAGCACGCCCTCCCCCACGACCTCGGTCGCCGTGCCGTCGAGCAGGCGCCCGGTGCTCCGCGCCCACGGGTACCGCTTCGTCGGGAACAGCAGGTCGGGCACCGACAGGCAGCCCTCGTCGAACTCGACCGGCGTGCCGCGCACCTCGGCGAGCTCCGGGTCCAGCAGGTACCCGATGCGCCCGTCGACGTTGTACGCGAACGCGCGGAGCGGCACCCCGATCTGGTTCGCCGCCACGCCCGCGCGACCCGGTACCCGCACCGTGTCGAGCAGGTCGGCCACGAGCGCCTCGAGCGCAGGCCCCGGCGCGCCGACCGGATCGCAGACGCTGCGGAGGACGGGGTCGCCGAACAGGCGGATCTCGCGGACGGTCACCCGTCGCGGCGCGTGGGCAGGCCGTCGGCGACGAGCGCGGCGAGCGTGCGCGCCGCGTCCTTCGTGCCCTGCTTGAGGTGCTTGTAGTCCACGACCGATCCGGCCGCGAGCTGCGGGTCGTACGGGATCCGCACGATGTCGCGCACGCGGGACGCGAAGTGCGACTCGATCTCGTCGAGCTTGACGAGGCTCGTGCCGTGGGTCGCGGTGTTGATCGCGACGACCGCGTTTCGCACCAGGTCCCCGTAGCCGTTCGCCTCGAGCCACGTGAGCGTCTCGGAGGCGAGCCGCGCCTCGTCGACGCTGCCGCCGGAGACGATCACGACGGAATCGGCGCGCTGCAGCGTGGCGCGCATGACGGAGTGCACGATGCCCGTGCCGCAGTCGGTGAGCGCGATCGAGTAGAACCGGGCGGCGAGGTCGGCGACGACGTTGTAGTCGTTCTCGTCGAAGGCCTCCGACAGCAGCGGGTCGGTGTCCGAGGCGAGGATGTCCAGGCGCGTCTCGTCCCGGGACACGAGGGTCGAGAAGTCGGTGAACCCGCTGATCGCGTTGGCCCTGGTCACCACGTCCCGGACGGTCGCCCTGGTCTGCTTGGTGACCCGCTCCGACAGCGTGCCGCGGTCCGGGTTGGCGTCGATCGCGATGACCCGGTCCTCGCGGAGCGTCGCCATCGTCATGCCGAGCAGGGTCGTGACGGTGGTCTTGCCGACGCCGCCCTTGCGGGTGAGCACCGGCACGAACCGCGTGCCGCCCTCGAACGGCTTGGTGATCCGCGCGATCTCGTCCTTCGCCAGCCGGACCTCGGCGGAGTCACCGAGGTTCAGGCGGTGCAGCGTCGCCGCGTAGACGAACTTGTTCCACGCGCCCGTCGGCTTCTCACGGACCCGGCCGCCGTTGTCGATGAGCCGGTCCGGGGTGAGCATCGCGGCCGACTCCGGCTCCCCCGGGGTCGTCGGCGTGCCGTTGCGGCGCTCACGGCGGGTGGCGGAGCCGGCGCCGTCGAGCCGCGGGACCTCGCCCGTGACACCGGGACGGTGGCCGCCGAGCGGTCCGGGCGGCGGCACCGGGGCGCCGAGCAGCGCGTCGTAGGCGCTGCCGGTGCGCCTGGGCACCGGCATCGAGCCGGTGGTACGGGAGGCCGAGCCGCTCGGACGGGGCATCGAGCCGGTGCGGGAGGAGGACGTCCCGGTCGTCGCGCGCGGGGTCGGTCCCGTCGTGAGCGCGCCGATCGCCCCCGCGTCGACGTCCCCGGTGTCGCCCGGCAGGATCGCGACGCTCGACGTCGCGGCGGCGAGCGAGCCCGGGTCCACCGCGACGTCGTCGATCGCGACGGCCGCCTCGTCCTCCGGGATGTCCGACTTCGGGAGCGGGGGCAGGTCGATCTCGATCGAGGGGTGGGGCTGGAGGAAGCGAGGGACCCCGGCGAGGTCCGTCCCCGCGGCTCGGGTCACCAGCGCCACCTGCACGGGGCCCTCGCCGAGCTCGGCGTCGTCCATGCGGGTGCCGTCGAGCAGGCCGCCGGCGGCATCCGGCTTCGTGCGCTTGTTGACCACGGCTTCCACTTCCTCGAGCAGGTCGATACTTCGACTTTAACTTGAGACTTCTTCGACCCCCGGAAGCGGCACGGCGCGGCGGCCGTGTCCCCGCATCTGGGGGCGTGTCCCGAGGGTGTCGGGGACGCGCGTCTGGGTGGACGCCCTCCCAGTGTGCACCCTGGACCCTGCTGGGCGGGCCTTCCCCGATCGGGGAGCCCCTCGCGGATCGCCTGGAGCACGGCGCCGTCGTCGCCGCAGGAGGTACCGGGATCGGGTCGGACCTCGCGGTTCGTCACGGGTTCGGGCGCGGCGCACCCCCGGGGCATGGGGGCTTCCCGGCTAACCTACTGGTCGTGCATGTGCTGAGCGTCTCGTCCTTGAAGGGCGGGGTCGGCAAGACGACGGTGACGCTCGGGCTCGCGTCGGCCGCGTTCGCGCGCGGCGTCTCCACGCTCGTGGTCGACCTCGACCCGCAGGCCGACGTGTCGACGGGCATGGACGTTCCCGTCGCCGCGGTCAACGTCGCCGACGTGCTGGCGAGCCCGAAGGAGAAGGTGGTCCGCGCGGCCATCACGCCGTCCGGCTGGACCCGCGGCCGCGGCGGGGTGGTCGACGTGATGGTCGGCTCGCCCGCGGCGATCAACTTCGACGGCCCGCATCCGTCGGTCCGCGACATCTGGAAGCTCGAGGAGGCGCTCGCGCACGTCGAGGCGGAGTACGACCTGGTGCTCGTCGACTGCGCGCCGTCGCTGAACGCGCTCACCCGCACCGCCTGGGCGGCCTCGGACCGCGTGTCGGTCGTGACGGAGCCCGGCCTGTTCTCCGTGGCCGCGGCCGATCGGGCCCTGCGCGCGATCGAGGAGATCCGCCGGGGGCTCTCCCCGCGCCTCCAGCCGCTCGGGATCATCGTGAACCGCGCGAGGATGCAGAGCCTCGAGCACCAGTTCCGCATCAAGGAGCTGCGCGACATGTTCGGCCCGCTGGTGCTCAGCCCCCAGCTGCCGGAGCGCACGTCCCTCCAGCAGGCCCAGGGCGCGGCGAAGCCGCTGCACGTCTGGCCGGGCGAGAGCGCGCAGGAGCTCGCGCGGATGTTCGACCAGCTCCTCGAGCGCGTGATGCGCACCGGTCGGGTCGGCGAGTTCGCGACGAGCGAGATCCCGACGCAGCTGCCTGCGGGTCGCCCCGCCTAGATCGACGCGCCGTCCCTGATCCGACGCCGCGCGTCGTCGGATCAGGGACGGGGCGTCGATCCGACCGTCGCCGGGCACAGCGAAGGCCCGGACCGGTATCGGTCCGGGCCCTCCGCGAAGTCGTCAGCCGGCGCGCTTGGCGCGACGGAGCGAGAGCTCGTCCATCGGGTCGGCCTGCTCGGACTCGAGCTGGACGAGGTCCGACTGCACGTCGGTCAGCACCTTGCTGACCGCGATGCCGAAGACGCCCTGCCCGCGCTGGAGGACGTCGAACACCTCCTCCTTGGAGGTGCAGAGGTACACGCTCGCGCCGTCCGACATCAACGTGGTCTGCGCAAGATCCGTGATCCCCCAATCACGGAGCTGCTCCACCGCGGTGCGGATCTGCTGCAGCGAGATGCCGGTGTCGAGCAGTCGTTTGACGAGCTTGAGCACCAGGATGTCGCGGAAGCCGTACAGGCGTTGCGAGCCGCTGCCGGCCGCACCCCTGATCGTCGGCTCCACCAACCCGGTGCGGGCCCAGTAGTCGAGCTGCCGATACGTGATCCCCGCTGCGCGCGCGGCGATGACACCGCGGTACCCAGCGGAGTCGTCCAACTCCGGCATGCCGTCCGTGAACAGCAAGCCGAGGTCGTATCGGTCTTCGCTCCGATTCACCTCAGTCAATTTGGACTGCCTTCCACCCCCCACGCGTTCCCTGCGGGCAGCAGGGGCGCGTTCTGTGGGTCACGCTACAGACCGCCTTCGACCCAGGCAACGACATCCGCATCTGCAGATCCGGCGTGTCGCGCTCCGTCACGGGCATCGCGGTCAGGACGCGTGCTTCTCGAGGGCCCGCTTGACCAGGGACTGCCGCACCGTCTCGATGTCGGCGGCGAGCTCGTTCGCCCGCTCGTCGGCGTGCTGCCTGCTCGCCGCGTCCGCGCGACGGCGCAGCGGCAGCAGGGCGTTCGCGACGAGCTCCAGCTCGCGCTCCACGGCGATGCGCAACGCCCGGAGGTGCCGGGGCTCGATCCCGGCGGAGCGCAGGTCGGCGAGGGCGCGCATCGTGGCGACGTCCTCGTCGAGGTAGACCTCCGTGGCGCGGATCAGGCCAGTGGCGATCGCGTCCGCGAGCAGGTCCGGCGTCGCGCCGGCCTCAGCCAGGAGCTCGTCCCTGGTCCACCGGTGCTCGGTGCCGAGGATCGAGATCGCGCCCGTCGCGGTGCCGGGCCACTCCGGGTTGCGTCCCGCGTCCAGGTCGGCGAGGTACTTGCGGATGACCTTGAGCGGCAGGTAGTGGTCGCGCTGCATCAGCAGCACGAGCTTGATGCGCGCGATGTCCGAGTCGGAGAAGTTGCGGTAGCCCGACGCCGTCCTGGCCGGGTGGATGAGCCCGCGATCCTCGAGGAAGCGCAGCTTCGAGGGCGAGAGCTCGGGGAAGTCCGGCTCGAGACGAGCGAGCACCTGCCCGATCGAGATCGCCCCGGTGACCGCTGCCGGCTCCCGGCGATCGGGCAGCGCGGCGCTCATCGGGCGGCGATCCCGGCCAGATCGAGCCGCGAGGCGTAGAAGGTGAGGCGGAACTTGCCGATCTGCACCTCGGCGCCGTCCGACAGCAGCGCCGTCTCGATGCGCACGCCGTCGAAGAACGTGCCGTTCAGGCTGCCGAGGTCCTTGACCTCGAACGCGGTGCCGTGCCGGAGGAACTGGGCGTGCCGCCGGGAGACGGTCACGTCGTCGAGGAAGATGTCCGCCGACGGGTGCCGACCGGCGACCGTGACGTCCTGATCGAGCAGGAACCGGGCGCCGATGTTCGGGCCGCGCCGCACGACGAGCAGCGCGGAGCCGCTCGGCAGGGCGCTGACCGCGGCCTGCTCCTCGGCGGACGAACCCGTCAGCTCAGCGAGCCGGGACCCGAACTCGTACCCGAACGAGGCGGTCGTCTCAGGCCCGCTCGACGGCTCTTCGCGCCGCCTGCGGGGGCGATCGTCGCGTTCATCCGACATCCGGCGACCTCCTCATGGCGCTCCAGGGTAGCGGACCCGGCACCCCCGCCGCCGCCCCCCGTCGGGCACGGTTCGGCCACGGCGTCCGAGCCGCCGGGTAGCGTCGCCGACATGTCCTGCATCCGCTTCACCACCACGGCGCAGCGGGAGTCGATGCGGCGCGACGCGGCCGCCCTCGCGGCGGCGGATCAGGCCGTCCTGCACCTCTCCCCACCGATGACGGCGAGCAAGATCGCCCGGCTGCGACTGCTCGCCGGCCACGACCGCGCGACGATCAGGCAGAGCGTCGCGTCGAACCGCAGCGCTCCGCAGGACCTGCTCGCCGCCCTCGCCGAGGACCGCGACCCCGGCGTGCGCGGGGAGGTGGCGAAGAACGAGGCGACGGACCCGGCGCTCGTCGAGCGGCTGAGCCACGACCGGGACGCGAGGGTGCGCTGCTGGGCGGTGCTCAACCCGACGCTGCCTCGGCCACGGGTGGAGGAGCTCGCCGCGGACCGCGACGCGCAGGTCGCGCGCCTCGCGGGCTGGCGGCTCGGCGCCGAGGTGCCGGCCTGACGGAGGGGCTCCCCGTTCAGAGGAGGTCGAGGAGCCGGTTCGGGCCGATCACGTCCGCGCCGGCGCCCCGCACGCGGTCCCCGAGCCCCCGGTCCGCCGACACCACCGTGACGGCCGAGCCGGCCGCGGCGTCGACCTGCGCGACGATCTCGTCGTCGCCCGAGCCCTCCGCGCGCACGACGTCGAGTCCGTCGACGTCCGCCGCGGCCCTGGCCGCTCCCTCGAGCACCACGACGATCCGCGGCCAGCGGCGCACGACGGGGAGGTCCCCGGTGCCCGCCTCCGGGATCCCCTCGGCGGCGAGCCGCGCGAGCCGGTCGAGCAGACGGCCTGCGGCACCCGCCCGGTCCTTCCACCAGCCGTCCGGCCTGCTGCCCACGACGTTCGCCGCGTCGACGATCAGCACGGGGTCCGTCGCCGCGAGCTGCGGGCGCAGGCGGGGCCACGCCGCGGCGAAGCCCGGGTGCAGATCGCGGTCCGCCACGTGCTCGCCCGCCACCCACTCGAGCGCGGTGCTCTCCCGGTCCGTGACCGAGACGGGCAGCGGGGACGGCGCCGAGACCGCGACGGTCGTGTAGCTCCAGACGCCGAGGTCGAGTCGCACCGCGAACCGCGGACGGAGCGCCGCGATCTCGATCCCCGTCTCCTCGTTCGCCTCCCGCATCGCGCCGGCGAGCGAGGACTCCCCCAGGTGCCTGGCGCCGCCCGGCAGCCCCCAGTTGCCTCCGAAGTGGCTCCAGCCGACCCGGTGCTGAAGCAGCACGGGCCCGCTCGGGACGACCGCGAGCAGG
>NZ_JBQCGC010000011.1:0-85314 GCF_051956055.1 Amnibacterium sp. | reverse complement strand
CCGGCCCGCGCTCCGACGACGTACCCCGCGGCCAGGCCGGCGGCGAACAGCAGCTTTCCTCGCATCTCGGACTCCAATCCGTTCCGGTTCATCGTGCGCGGGCGGGCGCATGCAGCGCCAATCGCCACAGCGGTCTTCCGGGCGGCTCCCAGCGAAGGCGGATGATCGGCGCTGGAGGCGCGCACTGGTGCCACGCGGCGCGGCCTGCGAGGGTGGAGGGGTGACAGCGCTGACAGCGGGGGAGCGCGCGGCGCGGCTCGACGCGACCGACCCGCTCGCGCACCTCCGGGACCGCTTCCTCGCCTCGCCCGGGGTCGTCGCCTACCTCGACGGGAACTCGCTCGGTCGGCCGCTCGCCGTCACGGCCGAGCGCCTGGCCGCCTTCACCCGCGATGGATGGGGCGGGAGGCTGATCCTCGGCTGGGACGAGGGCTGGATGGAGGCGCCCGAGCGCCTCGGCGACGAGCTCGGCCGGATCGCGCTGGGCGCGGAGCGGGGTCAGGTGGTCATCGGCGACTCCACGAGCGTGCTCCTGTACAAAGCGATCCGCGCCGCAGTCGCCGCATCCGGATCCCGCACCGAGATCCTGTACGCCGCGGGGGACTTCCCGACCGATCGGTTCCTGCTGCAGGGCATCGCGGCGGAGCTGGGCCTCACCCTCGTGCCGATCGCGTCGCCGCACGACGGGGGTGTCACCGCCGAGCAGGTGGCGGACGCGGTCGGCCCGCGGACCGCGGCCGTCGTGCTGAGCCACGTCGCATACCGCTCGGCGCATATCACCGACCTCCTCGAGGCCACGGCTGCAGCGCATGCCGGCGGCGCGATGACGGTGTGGGATCTGAGCCACTCCGTCGGCGCGATGCCGCTTCGGCTCGACGCGTGGGGAGCGGACCTCGCGGTGGGGTGCAGCTACAAGTACCTGAACGGTGGCCCCGGGGCGCCGGCGTTCCTCTACGCGAGGCGCGAGCTGCACGAGCGGCTCCGGCAGCCCATCCAGGGGTGGATGGGAGCGGCGGAGCCGTTCGCCATGGGGGAGACGTACGCGCCCGATCCGGGGATCCGGCGGTTCCTCTCCGGCACCCCGCCCATCCTGGCGATGCAGCCGATCGCCGACATGCTCACGCTCCTGGACGAAGCCGGGCTGGACGCCGTGCGGGCGAAGTCGGAGCTGCTGACGGCGTACGCGATCGAGCGGTTCGACGCCGAGCTCGCACCCCTCGGGGCACGGCTCGCGAGTCCGCGCGACGCCGCGCTGCGGGGGAGTCACGTCACGATCGACCACCCTGCCGCTGCCGACCTCGTCCCCGTGCTGCAGCGCCAGGGCGTCATCCCCGACTTCCGGCGCCCGGACGGCCTGCGCATCGGGCTCTCACCCCTCAGCACGTCGTTCACCGAGCTGGAGCTCGGCCTCGACGCCGTCCGCGACGGGCTCGCGGCCGCCGTCCGATGACCGACGAGCGGCATCTCGCGGTCCTCGGCGGACTGGTCGACGCGTTCGCCCTGGAACTGGACCGACATGGCCCCGACGACACCGTCGGCTGGGAGACGTGGCCCGACGTGCGCAGGCTCGCCGGCCACCTCGGCGCCGTCCACCGGTGGGCCACCCACCTGGTGCGGACGGGGGAGCGGGCCCCGCAGCCGCCGGATGGACCCGCGCCCGACCCCATGCGCAGCTGGTTCCAGGAGGGAGCCGACCTGCTCCTCGACGCGCTCCGTGTCACGCCGGTCGACGAGCCGTGCTGGGTGCTCGCCGGCGACGACCGCACCGCGGGGTTCTGGCGCCGCCGGATGGTGTTCGAGACCGCGAAGCACCTGATCGACCTGCGTGCCGCGGGCGGTCGGCCGATGCGCGCACCGGCGGAGCTCGCGCGGGAGGACGCCGCCGACGGCGTCGACGAGCTGTTCGCGGTGTTCCTGCGGCGTTCCCGCCCGACGCTCGCGCCGCTGCCCGGATCGGTGCGACTCGAGGCGACCGATACCGACCGCGCCTGGCTCGTGCGGCACGACTGGGGGATCGAGGACGGGGCCGGCGCGGGCGCGGCGCAGGTGCGGGCGCGAGCCGGCGACCTGGCGCTGTTCCTCTGGGATCGTGCGGACCCGCTGACCGACGTCGGTCGGTTCGTCGTCGAGGGCGACCCGGCGGCCGTCGCGGCGCTCCGGGACGCCCCGATCCACGTGTGAGGACGCCGCCGGGATCAGTCGGCGAACACGAACCGGGTCGCGTCGCGGGGGTAGTCGAACCACGCGAGCACGATCCGAGGCCGCAGCACCCGAAGGCCTCCGCCGTCCGATCCTTCCCAGGCGTCCGCCGTCGGCGCGTACCCGTGCGCGTGGTACTTGCCGAACGCGTCGGCGAGGCGCCGCCCCAAGCCCTTCGCCTCCGCTCGGGCCGGGTCGCTGCGCCCTTCCACGATCACCGCGTGCGCGCCGTCCTCGAGCGCCAGGCTGCACGCGGGGTTCGCGGCGAGGTTCCGGGCGTGCCGGGTCGCGGGGGAGCCGTCGTAGTAGAACCGACCCTCCAGCCAGACGCCCCAGCGCGGGATCAGGTGCGGCCGCCCGTCCGGCCGGACCGTCGCCATCCAGTAGTGACGGGCGGCGACGAGTCGGTCTTCGACCGCAGCCCACTCGAGCAGTCCTTCGTCGGTATCGGGCAGCCCGTATCCGGGCGGCAGGTCGGGGCGCTCGCGACGCGTCGGTGCGTGCATGGCCGCGACGATACGACCGGTGTCCGACACGTCGTCAACCCATTCGAACTGACATAATGTGCATTATCGGCGCACCGGAACTGGGCCCGACGGGCACGCTCATATTGTCTCTTATGTCAGGCCGAAGCGGCTGCGCTCACTCGGACGTGTGGAATCCGCCGCTCGAGTAGAGCCGCTGGCCGGTGATCCAGCCGCCCGCATCGGACAGCAGGAACCGGACGAGGTCGGTCGTGTCCTGCGGGGTCCCGAGCCGGCCGGTCGGCGTTCGCGCGGTCAGCTCGGCACGGACCTCGTCGTCCATCCAGCCCGTGTCGATCGGCCCGGGATTGACCACATTGGCCCGGAGCCCGCGGCCACCGAGTTCCACCGCCGCGGCCAGCACCGTCCTGTCGAGCGCGCCCTTGCTCGCGCCGTACGGGAGGTTGTGCGCCGCGTGGTCGCTCGTCAACGCGATGACCCGGGCTCGGACCTGCGTCGTCGGCGTCTCCGGCAGCCGCTCCGCGATGCCCTTGACGAGCAGCCAGGCCGCGCGCGCGTTCACCGCGAAGTGCCGATCCCAGTTCTCGACGGTCGTGGTCAGGATCGAGCTCTCGATGTCGATGCTGTGCGAGAGGACGAGCGCGGCGGGCTCCCCCAGCGCGTCGGCGGCCTCGAGGATCGCCACCACGGCTGCGGGGTCGGCGAGGTCGGCCTCGATCGCCCGGACCGCCGCTCCCCTACTCGTCGCCGCGGCGGCGATCGCCTCGATCTCGTCGGCGCCGCCGCCGATGCCCAACTGGGCGTCGTAGGCCGGCAGGACCGGGAGGACGAGGTTCCAGCCGTCGTCGGCCAAGCCGAGGGCGATCGAGGCGGCGATCCCCCGGCGTCGGCCGACTCCGGTGAGGATCACGGTGCGCGTGTTCGTCATGTGCTCATCGTGCTGGATCGGACCAGAAGGGGCAGACATCCGGTGGATCGCCGAGAGGCGGATCGTCCGGTTCGACGAGCTCCGGAGGAGCGGGATCGGCGGGCTCCGGAGCCGGATCGGTGAACCGGCCGCCCCACGGGTCCTCACAGTCGATCGACCCGTTCCGCTGGAGCTCCTCCTGCCAGAGCCCCGCCGACTTCGCGAGATGGTGCGGGCGGCTCGGGCTCACGAGGTTGTGCACCGCGGTGACGCCCGCGTCCTGCCACTCCTGGACGTGATCCAGATCGCACAGCTGTGCCGGGCGGTTGCACCCGGGGAACCGGCAGAGCTCGTCGCGCGTGACCACCCAGCGGCGCATGTCGGCCGGCGGGGTCCTCGTCGTCGCGTCCATCGCGAGCCGGACGCCCGTGAACGGGTCGGTCAGCACGCGGACGAACGACGTGGCCGACCCGGCGAGCTCCTTGGCCACCTCGACGGCGACGGGCCCGTACCCGTGCAGCTTCGCCTGCTCCGTGGTGCGTCCCAGTGCGGCGAGCGCCGGGATGGTCAGGATCGGGGCCGGAACGACCCCTTTCCGTGCGGGGACCTTCAGGTCTCGCCACGAGGGGTCGGCGGCCACCTTGATGCCCTCGACCAGCAGATCCATCATGATGTCGAAGCGCAGCTGGCCGACCGTCCTGGTCTCGCCCTCGTGCAGCTTCGCGGCGATCGCGGCCTTGGTGAGCGCCTGATCGAATCCGACGATCGGGATCGCCGGCCCGGTCGCCGTGATCGAGGCGCCGCTGTCGCGCCCGTGGTCGACGGTGACGCTCCGCATCGCCGCTGTCCGCTTCGCCCGCTCCCCCGCGGTGCCGTCCTGCAGCCGCTCGCGGATCGCATGCAGCTTCGCCTTCACCCGCGAGGCGGGCGCGGTGACGACGGCGTCGGCGGCCTTCGCGTCGAAGGCGGCGAGGTGCTCGGGGTCGAGCCCGTCCGACTCGCTCACCGCGAGGTCGACCGCGCGCCAGGTGGCCGCGCCGTCGAGATACGTGTTCCAGGTCTGCGGCAGATGGTCCCGGAGCGTCAGTGCCGTGTCGAGCAGGTGCGCCACCCGGAGCGGCGACATGCCCAGGCGGAGTCCGGTCGACTGGAGGAACGTCTGCGCCCCCAGCGAGTCCCGGCGACCGTACTGCTCGCCGAAGCGCCCGGCGAGGTCGCGCATCGACGCCTCGAAGGCGTCGAGCAGTGCGACGGTGCGGTTCGCGTCGGCCCGGCGCAGGTCGCGATCCAGCTCCTCGAGCAGGTCCTGCTGGAGCTCGGCGAACGCCTCCCACTCGTCCTTCGTGCTCGGGACGCGAAGGCCCCAGGGCGGGACCTCGACCCCGATCGCGGTGGAGGCGAGGTCGACCGCACCGATCGGGGCAGGGGCTCTCCCCCACTCGATCGAACGCGCAGCGGCTTCGATCGGCGAGAGCGCCGCATCGGATCCGCGGGAGAACATGTGTGCGATTGTAATGGTCAAATCACCCGAACACAAGTGCGAATCAGCGTTTGACCTGGGGATCCACCTCCAGCAGTACCGGCGAGCGCGCCGAAGGAAGCGATCGCCACGGCGTTGCGCACACCCGCGGTCAGCGGTGCTCGGCGATGAACGCCCGGACGCGGTCGGCGCCGGGGCGCCCAGCCATGTCCGGCTTGGAGAGTCGCGACCGCATCTCCTCCAGGGTGAACAGCCCGCGGTCGAGGCAGTCGCGCATCACGGTCTCGAGCTCGTCGGGCTCGAGCTCCGCCGCGATGTCGATGACGGTGCGGACCGGCGTGGTGCAGCGCAGGCCGCGGACGGTCGTGATGTCCGAATCGGGGATGTCGTCGTAGTGCACCACGATCGTCTGCTCCCCGACCGTGATCCGTTCGGTGGGGCAGCCGTTCGCGTCGACGCCGAGATCGGCGTGCTTCGTCTCGTTCATCGCACGGACGGTAGCGGCGACGGCGCGGCGGTGAGCGGGTTGTCCACAGGGCCCGAGTGGACCCGACCCTTCCCCCACCTCCGCGAGTTCGGCCCGGGAGTCCACCCGTCAACGCCTCGGGGTCCTGGCGACGTCCGCTGCGCCGGTGGCGAGTGCGGCTCTCGTCAGGACGGTCGCGCCGGCGACCGCCGCGGGCATGACGATCACGGCGCCGAACGGGATCAGGAACAGCACCCACGTCGCGATCCCGAAGCCGAGCGCGCGGGGACGGACCCCGCCGAGCGCGCGGCGGCGCTCCCCCAGCCGGTATCCGCGGGCATCGAACGGCGTGCCCGTCAGCTCGAGGGCGAGGAGCCACCCGCCGGCGAGCGCACCGAAGACGCCGCCGAGCACCGGCCCCGCGACCGGGACGAGTCCGAGCAGGAAGGCGACGACGCCCACGACGAGCGAGGCGAGCAGCAGCAGCGCGCCGTCGCGCGCCGCGCGGAGCACGCCGCGGATCAGCGGCTCCTTCCGATCCGGGGGCGCGTCACCGAGCCGCTCCTCGACGTCCCGGCTGATCCGCTCGTAGAACGGGTCGCCGACGGTGAGCACGACAGCGGTGCAGGTCAGCGCGCCGACGACGCCCACGAGCACCTGGAGCCCGAGGCCGACGGCGACCTCGAGCGCGGTGCGGAGCGGGACCGGCCACCCGCCCGCGAACCCCGTCGACCACGCCGTGATCGCGTCGAGCGAGGTGAGCAGCGCGACGAGCAGGGCGATCCAGAGCGCGCCGACCACGAGGGCCGGGATCGCGCCGATGAGCATCAGGCGCGGGCTGCTCGCCCACATCCGGAATCCGCGGCCGAGGTCCCCGGCTCCGCGGAGGAGCGCTCGCATCGCCCGATCCTCCTCGTCGTCAGAGCCGGGCGATCCCCCTCCGGATCAGCTCGGGCAGGTCGTCCGGCTCGAAGGACTCCCCCGAGGCCTCCAGCTCGTCGGCGGTCCACCACCGGGACGCCACGATGTCCTCGTGCTCGTCCGGCATCCAGCCGTCGTCGCTCGGCTCGAACCTCGCGGTGCGGATCGAGAACCAGGCCCAGTGGCCGACCTCGTACGGGTGCCAGACGGTGTTCACGTCGAAGTCGACGACGTGGAACGGCTCGCCGACCGTCTCGACGACGAGTCCCGTCTCCTCCCGCAGCTCCCGGACGCCGGCTGCCTGGAAGTCCTCGCCCGGGTCGACCCCGCCGCCGGGAGTGATCCAGCGCGGCGGGACCGCGTGGTCCTTCCCGTACGTGAGGAACAGCAGCACCCGGTCCTCCGGGTCGGCGACGACGAGCCGTGCGGTGGACCGCTCCTTCACGGCCGCTCGCCCGGGATGGGCGCGAAGCTCGACAGGTCGCCGACGAACCGCGTGTGGTTCTCCGGGATCGGTTCGACCGCCGCCGCGGCGATCTCCTGCGCGAACTCCTGCACGTTGTAGAGGCGCCCCGCCGCCTCCCGCCGCGAGCTGAGCGCTTCCGGGTTCGCACGGTTCAGCAGCTGCGCGGTCACGGTGCCCTCGATCATGTCGCCGGACACCACCACGAAGCCGATCTCGTGCTCCGTCAGGCCGGGGATGAGCGCACGCAGGGCGTCCTCGCCCGCACGCTTGCTCCTGGCGACCGCCTCGTACTCCGGCATGGTCGGCGTGGTGCGGATGAAGTGCGCCTGATGGCTGGTGACGAACACGACGCGCGATCCGGGATCCATCAGCGGCACGGCGGCCTCGAGCACCCGCACCTGGGCGTCCCGGTTCAGCTGCAGCGCGTAGTCCTCCGCGGCGCCCGCCTCCATGCCTCCTGAGGCGTTCAGCACGAGCAGGTCGAGGCCACCCCATTCGCGCACGATCGTGCGGAACAGCTCCTCGACCGACTCGCCGTCGGTGAGGTCGGCACGGACGGCGAACGACTCGCCGCCCGCGGCGCGCACCTTCTCGACGACCTGCTCGGCGCGACGGACCTTTCGCTCGTCCCGGTAGTTGATCACCACGTCGAATCCGCGGCCGGCGAGCAGCACCGCCGTGTCCGCACCGATGCCGCGGGAGGAACCCGTGATCAGGGCACGGTTGCGGATGGGGGCGGATTCGTCGGCTGCATCGCTCACGGAACCCGACGATATCGGTCCCGTTCGGCGGCCTCGATGCTACGGTTCGAGTCCCACCCTCTGGAGTGAGCCGATGTTCCCCGACCTGTTCGCCTACACCTGGGTGCTCTGGTTGGTGATCGCGGTCGTCGCCGTGGTGCTCGAGCTGCTCACCCTGAGCCTCGTGTTCGCCATGATCGCGGTCGGCTCGCTGGTCGGCGGCCTCGGCACCTGGCTGCTCGGCTGGCCGGTGGCGCTCCAGGTGGTCGCGGCCGCGGTGCTGTCCGCGCTGCTGGTGTTCCTCATCCGTCCCCTGCTGTACCGCCTGCTCGTGCACGGCAGACCGCGGCAGCTCACCAACGTCGACGCGCTGGCGGGCATGAGCGCCAGGGCGACGGCCTCGTTCGTCGGAGGCACGGGCTACGCGCGGCTCGCGAACGGCGAGACCTGGACCGCACGGCTCGACGAGACCCACGAAGACGCGGAGGTGGGCATCGGGGCCCGCCTGACCGTGGTCGGCATCGACGGCGCGACCGCCGTCGTCGCCCCCGCGGCACCGCCCGACCCACCCGGAACCGGAGCGACCCCATGACCGCGAGCGCCTTCCTCGGCCAGATCTTCCTGATCGCACTCGCGATCGTCGTCGTCATCTTCGTGATCGTCGTGCTCTCGCGGGCGATCCGCGTCATCCCGCAGGCGCGGGCCGGCGTCGTCGAACGACTCGGCCGGTACCACAAGACGCTCACCCCCGGCCTGAACCTGCTGGTCCCCTTCATCGACAAGCTGCGCCCGCTGCTCGACCTCCGTGAGCAGGTCGTCTCGTTCCCGCCGCAGCCGGTGATCACCGAGGACAACCTCGTGGTCTCGATCGACACCGTCGTGTACTTCCAGGTGACCGACGCGCGCGCCGCGACGTACGAGATCGCCAACTACCTCGTCGCGGTCGAGCAGCTGACGACCACGACGCTGCGCAACGTCGTCGGCGGCCTGAACCTCGAGGAGGCGCTCACCAGCCGCGACAACATCAACGGGCAGCTGCGCGTCGTGCTCGACGAGGCGACCGGGAAGTGGGGCATCCGGGTCAACCGGGTCGAGCTGAAGTCGATCGAGCCGCCCGTGTCGATCCAGGACTCCATGGAGCAGCAGATGCGTGCCGAGCGGAACCGGCGCGCGCAGATCCTCACCGCCGAGGGCACCAAGCAGTCCGCGATCCTCCAGGCGGAGGGCGAGCGGCAGTCCGCGATCCTGCAGGCCGAGGGTGAGGCGAAGGCCCGCGTCCTCCGGGCCGAGGGCGAGGCGAAGGCGATCCAGACCGTCTTCGACGCGATCCACGCCGGCAACCCGGACAGCCCCCTGCTCGCCTACCAGTACCTGCAGACGCTGCCGAAGCTCGCGGAGGGCCAGTCGAACAAGCTCTGGATCGTTCCCTCCGAGCTCACGGAGGCGCTGAAGGGCATCGGCGCCGCGTTCGGCCGGCCGGTTCCCGCTGAGGGGCGCCCCGCGGCCGCGGGGACACCGACCGGCTCGCCTGCGCCGGACGCCCCGTCGTCCGTGCGGCCGCCGGAGCCCGCGCCCGCGCAGCCCGCGCCTCCGGTCGAGCCCGCGCCGCCCGCCGATCCGCAGTGATCCGGACGGGCTGGTTCGACGAGCTGCTCCCCCGGATCCTCGCCCACCGCGGGCTCGCGCTCGAGGCGCCGGAGAACTCGGTGGCCGCCTTCCAGGCGGCGCTCGCGGCGGGTGCCACGCATCTCGAGACGGACGTGCGCGCCACCGCCGACGGCGTCGCGGTGCTCGTGCACGACCCGCAGCTGCCGGACGGGCGCGAGGTCGGCGCGGTCCGACTCGCCGAGGTCCGGGACGCGCTGCCGCAGGTCGCGACACTCGACGAGGCGCTCGCGGCGCTCCCGGACGCGCGGTTCAACATCGATGTGAAGCACGGCGCCGCCGTGATCCCGACCGCGCGGGCGGTCGCTGCGGCCGGCGCGGCGCAGCGGGTGCTGCTCACCTCCTTCTCCGGGCGGCGCCGCCGCGGCGTGCTGCGGCTGACGCCGACCGCGGCGACCTCGGCGTCGTCCGGCGGCATCGCCGGGGTGGTGCTCGGGCTGCGCCTCCGGACCCCTGCGATCACCCGGCTCGCGCTCCGGCGCGTCCAGGCGGTGCAGATCCCCGAGCGGGCGCTCCGCACCGACCTCGCCGCCCCGTGGAGCATCGCCGAGATGCACGCCGCCGGGGTCGAGGTCCACTTCTGGGTCGTGAACGACCCGACCCGCATGCGCGAGCTCGTCGCGCGGGGTGCCGACGGCATCGTGACGGACCGCGCGGACCTCGCCAGGGACGCCCTGCGCTGACCCTGCGAGACCCGCTCCGGGCTCTGGGAAGGTTCTGAGAAATCCCCTCCGTGGAATCCCCGGCCCCGAACGCCCGTTATACCGGGATGCGGGGAGAGGGGTACATCGATGGCTGATCGCAGTCTGCGCGGTATGCGACTCGGCGGGCAGAGCCTGCAGAGCGAGGAGGGTGTCGTCTTCTCGGAGCGGCAGGTGCGGGAGTACCGCGCCGCCGACGGGAGCACGTTCGCGGTGACGTTCGCCGCCGAAGCGGAGATCCCGGAGCGCTGGACGAGCCCGAAGACCGGGCAGGAGGGCCAGCTGCTCGAGGAGGACGGCACGCTCGCGGCCCACACCGCGAAGGTGGAGAAGCCGCCGCGCACCCACTGGGACATGCTGCTCGAGCGGCGCACCCGCGCCGAGCTCGAGGAGCTCCTCGAGGAGCGCCTGCAGTACCTGCGCGCGCGTCGAGGCAAGACCGGCGGCAAGAAGGCGTCCTAGCGCGTTCGTCGCCGAATCGAAGGGCGCCGCCTCCCGACGGAAGCGGCGCCCTTCGCCGTGTGCGGCGTCAGCGGCGGGGGCGGGGGCGGCGGGCGAGCGCGGCGAGGAGGAGCGGGAGGACGCCCCCGAGGATCGCGATCGTCGCGCCGAGCGGGACGCCGAACGCCACCGCGGGCGTGATGCCGGTCGCGAGCGGGAGGTCGACCACGAGGGTCTGCCGCGTGAACGGCTTGGCCGCGGCGAGGGTGCGGCCGTCGGGGCCGATCGCGGTCGTCGACGCGACGGTCGAGTCGCTCATCAGCGCGCGCCCCGTCTCGATGGCGCGGAGCCGGGCGATCGCGAGCTGCTGCTCGTTCTCGTCCGTGTCGCCGAAGTCCGCGTTGTTGGTCTGCGCCACGAGCAGCTGCGCGCCGTCGGCGACCGAGCCGAGGATGAGGCCGTCGTCGACGATGTCGAAGCAGATGTTGACGCCGATTCTCGCGTGGCCGACGTCCATCACGGACGGGCGGGTGCCGGGCGTGTAGTCGCGCCCGATCAGCTTCAGGAGGTCCGGCGCGAACGGCGTCCAGAACGCCCGGTCCGGCACGTACTCGCCGAACGGGACGGGCCGCACCTTGTCGTAGATCGCGGCGATGCTCCCCGAGCCCGTCCACAGCAGCGACGAGTTGTAGGTGTTCGCGCCGCGCTGCGTGATCGCGCCGGTCAGCAGCGGCGCGCCGACGGCCTCCGTGACGACCTGCAGCTGCGCGCGGACGCCGGCGTCGTGGAGCGGGTCGAACATCGCCGCGCCCTCCGGCCACACCACGAGGTCGACGTTCCTCCCGAGCGCGGGCGTCGTGGCCGTCACGGTCGCCCGGAGGTTGGCGGTCGGGTCGTACTTCGGGTCGAAGTACCCGGCGTGCGAGTCCGGCTGGACTGCGGCGATCCGCATCGAGCCGGTCACGGTGAGCGGGAAGGAGGGGATCGCGAGGATCGCGCCGGTCACCACGGCCGCGGCGAGCACCCGTGCCAGCACCGACTGGAGGCGCTGCACCCCGAGGCCGCGGGACTCGGTTGCGAGCGCGAGCCCGAGCGCGGCGAGCCAGACGACCACGAAGCTCAGCCCGGTGGTGCCGAGCCAGGCGCTGAGCGGCGCGAACGGGGACATGGACTGGCTCAGCGACACCGCGCCCCAGTCGAAACCGCCGTACGGCCACGTGCCCGCGACCACCTCCCGCATCGTCCACGTGGCGGCGAGCAGCAGCGGTTCGAGCACCAGCCGCCCGGCGGCCGTGGGCCAGAGGCGGCGGGTCGATCGGTGCACGACGGCCAGCAGGCCGCCGCCTGCGCCCACGAGCAGCGCCTCGAGGGTCCCGAGCGCGAGCAGCGGCAGCGGCCCGAGGAACAGGGTCACCCAGTCGACGAGCGAGAACCAGAACACGACCCCGAAGACGAACCCGGTCAGGGCGCCGGACCAGAACCCCCTCCCCCGCAGCGCGAGCAGCGCCCCGGCGACCGCTGGGAACGCGAGCACCCAGATGCTCGCGCCGGGGAACGCGAAGGAGAGCACGAGGCCGCTCGCGGCGGACAGCACGAGCGCGGGCAGCAGGGGCAGCTCCCCGCCTCCGGGGAGGCGCACCGGACGCGCGCGCCTGCGCACGGGCGTGGGCCTCGCGAGCACCGCGGTCATGCGCCGACGCTGCTGTACGCGACCACGCCCCGCCGGATCGCCTCGATGGCCTGCTGCGCCGTGCGGGCCGTCTTCCCCTGCCCCACCTGCGTGATCTGGTCGAGCAGGTCGATGGTCTGCTTGGTCCAGCGCACGAAGTCGCCGGCCTGCAGGTCCGCCTCCCGCAGCACCGCGTCGAGGGCGCCACCGCGCGCCCAGCGGTGCATCGCGATGCAGAGGCCCACGGACGGGAGGGAGGAGCCGGGCAGCCGGTGCGACCGCTCGAGGTCGTCGAGCCGTTCCCAGAGCCCCTCGAGGCGGTTCCACGCGTCCCGGAACGGGCCGTTGGGCAGCCAGCGGTCGGTGGCGACGCCCTCCTCCCGCCTGGCCTCGAACACGAAGACCGTCGCGAGGGCGGCGAAGGCCGGCGCGTCGAGCCCGTTCCAGATCTGCCTGCGCAGGCTCTCCGCGAGCAGCAGGTCGCGTTCCCCGTAGATGCGGGCGAGCACCCGGCCGTGGACGCTCGGCCGCACCTCGCCGTCCTCGGCCGCCTCGAGGTAGCCCTCGGCGAGCAGCACCTCGGTCACCCGGTCGAAGACGCGGGCGACGGCGCCGGTGCGGGACGCGATCTGCCCCTGCAGCTGATCCGTCTGCCGCTTGAGCCGCCACCAGCGCTCGGCCCAGCGCGACAGCTCCTCCCTGCGGGGCGACGTGTGCGCCGGATGCGCCTTCAGCCGTCTCCGGAGGTCGACGATCTCGCGCTGCCGGCGCTCGCGCTGCTTGGCGGACTGGTCGCCCGGTCGCGAGCCCGCCTTCTCGAGGTCGCTGATCTGCCGCCGGATCGACGCGTACTCGACGACGTCCCCGGAGGCGCCGCTGTCGTCGTGCATGGCCTTCTCGTAGCCGGCGAGCGACTCCTCCTGCTGCCGCACCTTCCGTGCCAGGTCGACGACCGCGCGGTCGGCCTGGTACTGCGCGAAGGAGGACTCGAGGATCGACCGGGTGCGCTCCCGCCCGAACCGGTCGATGAGGTTGATCGCCATGTTGTACGTCGGCTTGAACGAGGAGTTGAGCGGGTAGGACCTGCGCGAGGCGAGCGACGCGACGGCCTGCGGATCGAGGCCCTCCTGCCAGCAGATGACGCTGTGCCCCTCGACGTCGATGCCGCGCCGCCCCGCCCGACCGGTCAGCTGCGTGTACTCCCCCGGCGTGATCGGGACCCGCGCCTCCCCGTTGAACTTCTCGAGCTTCTCGAGCACGACCGTGCGGGCGGGCATGTTGATGCCGAGCGCGAGCGTCTCCGTCGCGAAGACGACCTTCAGCAGCTTGCGCTGGAAGAGCTCCTCGACGACCTCCTTGAACGCGGGCAGGAGGCCGGCGTGATGGGCGGCGACGCCCCGCTCGAGACCCTCGAGCCACTCCCAGTAGCCGAGCACCGCGAGGTCCTCGTCGAGCAGGGTGCGGCAGCGCTCCTCGACGATCTCGCGGATCTCACGTCGCTCCCAGCCCTCGGTCAGCCGGACGCCGTCGCGCATCGCCTGCCGGACGGCCGCGTCGCAGCCGGCACGGCTGAACACGAAGAAGATGGCCGGCAGCAGGTGCTGCTCACCGAGCAGGTGCACGAGCTCGCTGCGCGGCATCGAGAAGCCGCGCGGCGTGCCGCCCCTCGAGTGCCGGCGCCCCACGTCCTGCAGCTGCCGCGACGACATCGTGCGGCCGCCGTAGCGGGCCATCTGGGTGAGCTCCGGGTTGACGCGCGGAGTGCCCCCGGAGGCGGTCTGCGTCGCGTCGAACAGGTCGACGAGCTTCGAGCGCATCAGCACGTGCTGCTCGAGCGGCACGGGTCGCTCCTCGGAGACGATCACCCGGGTGCTCCCGCGGACGGCCTGCAGCCAGTCGCCGAACTCCTCCGCGTTCGAGACCGTCGCCGACAGCGACACGAGCCGCACCGACTGCGGGAGGTGGATGATCACCTCCTCCCACACGGCGCCGCGGAACCGGTCCGCGAGGTAGTGCACCTCGTCCATCACGACGAAGGTCAGGTCGCGGAGCAGATCGCTCTCCGCGTAGAGCATGTTGCGGAGCACCTCGGTGGTCATCACCACCACCCGGGCGCGCGGGTTCACCGCCGTGTCGCCGGTGAGCAGCCCGACGTCGTCCGGCCCGTACAGCTCGACCAGCTCGTTGTACTTCTGGTTCGACAGCGCCTTCATCGGCGCCGTGTAGAAGACCTTGTCCCGCACGGAGGACATCGCGAGGTAGACCGCGAACTCCGCCACGATCGTCTTGCCCGCGCCCGTCGGCGCGGCGACGAGCACCCCGTCGCCGTCCTCGAGGGCGACGCAGCTCGCGACCTGGAACGGGTCGAGGTCGAACGACAGACCGGCGCGGAAGGCCTCGACGGCCGGGTGGTCCTGGCGGACCCGGGAGGCGGCGTACCGCTCGGCCGGCGACAGGACCGCCGCGCCGGCGGACGAGTCCACCGGGTGCCGGGCCACGGCTACAGGCTACCCGCGCCCTCGAGGATCGCTGCGTCGCGCCGGGCCTTGCGCTTGTCGTGCACGAGGGCGATGCCCACGGCGGCGAAGTAGAGCACGACCATCGGGAGCGCCAGCATGAACATCGAGATGAGGTCGGCTGCCGGGGTGGCGATGCCCGTGAACACGGTGATCGCCAGGATCGCGATCTTCCACCCCTTGCGGATCGTCGCCCCCGCGAGCACGCCCGCGAAGTTCAGCAGAACCAGGAAGACCGGCAGCACGAACGCGATGCCGATGGCCAGCATCAGCCGCAGCGCGAAGTCGAGGTAGTCCTTCGCGTCCACGAGGGACGAGCTGCCGGGCACCGCGAACCCGACCATCAGCGCCACGATGTGCGGGATGATCAGGAAGCCGGCCCCGCAGCCGATCAGGAACAGCGGCACCGCCGAGAAGAAGAAGCCGAAGACGTACTTCTTCTCCTGCCGGGTGAACGCCGGCGTCAGGAAGGCGAAGATCTCGTAGAGCCAGATCGGGCTCGCGATCACGATGCCCACGACGAGCGCGATCTCGATGCGCACGTCGAACGCGCTCGTGACGCTCGGGAAGTTGATCGTCGCGAGCCGGCCGTTCCCGACCGCCTTCAGCGGACCGCTCAACTCCTCGAGCACGAGCTGGGACAGGAAGAACCCTGCGATGCCGGCCGCGATGATCGCGACCGCGGCGATCATGGCCCGCTTGCGCAGCTCGAGCAGGTGCTCGACGAGCGGCATGCGCCGCTCGTTATTGGCGCTCCTGCGCGCCCGCGAGCCCGTGGTGGAGGTCAGCGGTCCTCAGACGCGCGACGCGCCTGCGACTCCGGCACGACGACCGGCTCACGGTCCATGTGCTCGTCGCTGCGCTGCTTGCGGTCCTTCGCCATGTCGTCCTGCACGTCGGTGACCTCCTTGCGGAAGATCTTGATCGACTGGCCGAGGCCCTTCGCGAAGATGGGCAGCTTCGTCGCACCGAAGAGCACCAGGATCACGAGCGCGAAGATGATGAGGTGCGGTCCGTCGAAGAGGTTCCCGAGCGGCATGAGATGCTCCAGTCAGTTCGGCTCGCCTCGATGTGCGGCGATGCACTCACGGCAGTGTAACCGCGTGCGGGCCGTTCTCGGGCGCAGTCGGATAACGGTCGGTTCAGCGCGTCGACGGCTGCTCGTAGCGCGCGAGCCCCGCGCTCGCCCAGTCGTGCACCGCCTGGCGCGCGTCCTCCGGCTCGACGACCACGAGCAGCCCGGCGCGGCCGGCGGCGAGCCGTTTGAGGCCGTGCAGGTGCGCGATCCGGAGGCGCGTGCGCACCCACCCGCGGCGCGCGGGCTCGGTCTGCGGGCGGTCGCCCAGGAAGTCCGCGAGCAGCGGCAGCGCCGCCTCCGCGACCTCGATCGTGACCGAGCGGTCGCGCTTGGAGGGCTGGAAGATCCGCTCGGGCAGCTCGATGTCCTCCGGGCGCTCGGGTGCGGTGCCCGGCAGCGTCCGCACGTCGCGCATGCGATCGAGGCGGAACGTGCGGAGCGCGCGCCGGGAGCGGTCCCACGCCCGGAGGTACCAGGACTCGTCGACGGACTCCACGCGGAGCGGCTCGACCGTGCGTTCCTCCCGCTCGTCCCGCCCGTTCAGGTAGTCGAAGACGAGCACGGTTCCGGCCGCCACCGCCTCCCGCACCAGCCCGAGGCGGGTGTCCGCGCCTGCCGCGACCGCGACGGCGGCGGGGGCGCCGCTCGCCGCCCTCGTGAGCTTCGCCGTCAGGCGTGCGACGGTCTCCCGGTCGGCGTTGGCGGGCAGCGCGGCGACGTACTGCAGGCCGGCGATGAGCGCGGCCGCCTCGCGGGCCGAGAACCGGGGCGAGTCGTCGATCGCGACCTGGTGGGTGATCGCGATCTCGTCCCGCTGCTCGAGTCGGTCCCAGTCGATGTCGAACAGGTCGTTCGGCTGGTACGCCTTCGTCTCCCCCGGCACCCCGGACATGGCGATCAGCTCGACCGCGTCGCGGATCCGCTGCTCGGGCACCCCGAAGTGCGCAGCGGCCTGCGCGACGTTCACGCCGTCGTTGTCGAGCAGGTACGGGACGAGCGCGAGCAGGAACGCGAGGCGGTCCTGCACCCGGAGCGGCTGCGCGTCAGGCATCTCCGCCCCCATGTGCCGCGACGACCGCGGCGAGCCGATCGCGGACCGCTTCGACGAGCTCCGGTGGTTCGAGCACCAGCACCTCCGGGCCGAAGGCCGCGACGTCGTCGGCGAACAGCGCGAGGTCGGTGAAGTGGACGGCGACGACACCGTCGCCCGCGGGCTCCCCGCGCGAGCCGAGGCGCGCGGCCGCGTCGGTGTCCGGGGTGAGCTCGAGCAGCGCCCGGTTCGCGCGGAACACGGCGTTCAGGCCGTCGAGCGCGTCCTCGGCGGGCACGCCCTCCGGTGCCTCGAAGCCCTCCCCGGTCTCCTCCACGGCCCCCGCGATGCGGCTGAGCAGGAACGTGCGGCGGCCCTTCGCGGCGAGGTCGGTCCCGTGCACGTGCCAGCGGCCGCCGAACTGGACGAGCGCGAGCGGGGCGACCCTGCGCCGGCGCACCCGCGACTCCCCCGGCTTGAGGTACCCGAACTGCACGACCCGCCGGCGCTCGATCGCGTCGCGGAGCGGATCGAACGCGGCGTCGCGGGCCCGCAGCCGCGGGGCGAACCCGATGAGCGGCTCCTCCGACTCGATGCCGAGCGAGCGGAGCTTCATGAGCGCGCGCCGCGACTCGCCCGACAGCGAGCCCTCCCGCCAGGCGAGCGCGGCGAGGTCGAGCAGCGCGATCTCCTGCGGCGTGAACGTGACGTCGGCGGGGAGGTCGTACTCCCCCTTGGGGATGCGGTAGCGGGTGTACTGCACCGCGCCCTGGTCCGCGGGCAGCTCGATCGACTCGAGCGGCACGCCGAGATCGCGGATGTCCTCCTTGTCGCGCTCGAACTGGCGCTCGAGGGAGGCGTTGCCGCCGTTCGGGCGGTACCGCTGGCGGTACCCCTGCACCGACGAGAGGATGTCCGCCTTCGTCAGCCCCGTCTCGGTCGCGAGCAGCGCGAGCACCAGGCTGAAGAGGCGCTCCTCGTTCGAGACCGCGGCCGGCACGGCGACGTCAGGCCTTGCCCAGGATGTCGACCACGAAGACGAGCGTCGCGTTCGCCGGGATCGTGGAGGTCGACTGCCCGCCGTAGGCCTGCGAAGGGGGCAGGATCGCCAGCACCTGGGAGCCCACCTTCTGGCCTGCGAGCGCGGTGACGAGCCCCGGGACGGTCTGCCCCTTCTTGACGACCACGTCCACCGGGGAGCCGGAGGTCCAGCTGGAGTCGAAGACCGTGCCGTTCGCCGCGTCCCCGGGCTTCCAGACGACGCCCGTGTAGTGGATGACCGCGGTGTCGCCGTCGCGGATCGTCGCCCCGTCGCCGTCCTTGAGGTTCGCCACCCGGAGCTTCGACGGGGGCGTGCTCTGCGGCAGCGTGATCCCGGGGCGTCCGTCCGGCCCGAGCACGACCGAGGGCAGCCCGTCCCCCATCACCTGGTTCGTGCCGTCCGCGCGCGCGAGGTAGGCGTCGCGGACGTCGACGACCGCGACGACCGTGTCGGAGGCCGACAGGCCCGTCGGCCGGGAAGCGGCCGGGATGGCCTGCCCCGGCGGCAGCACGACGGCGAGCCGCTCACCGACCTGGGAGCACACGAGCGCCTTGCGGAGCCCGGGGATCTGCACGGTGCCGACCACGAACCGGGCGGGCGTCGCGCCGGTGTAGTCGGTCCTCGTGACCTCGGCTCCGGTCGTGCCGCTCAGGAAGGTGACCTCGACCGACACCTCCTGCGCGGCGGAGATCGGTGCGCCGTGGCCGGGTGTGAGCACGCTCACCTCGGTGCGGTTCGCGTGCAGCGGCGTCGCGAACGACACGGACGGGGCGGTGCCGACGTTCCCCGTCGCGCGGACCGACTCGGAGGCCTGGCCGGAGGAGACGGGCGGCGTGCACCCGTCGACGCTCCCCGTCCCGCCCGTGCAGCCCGTCAGGGCTGCGGCGATCGAGGCGAGGACGACGCCGCCGGCGAGGAGTCGAGCGGTCCGGTGCACGGTCAGAGATCCTGCCAGAGTCGCCGCCCTACTCGTCCGCGTCGCCGGTGTCGTGCTCGCCGGGCGAGCGCGCCTCCGCGATCTCCGCCGCCTGTCGCGCCGCCTTCCGGATGCGCTTCGGGCTCTTCTCCCGCTCGCCGATCGCGCCGGGCGTCCACAGCTCGACGTCCTCGTCGGCGAAGGTCTTCGGCGCCCGGCGGGAGGTGCGGGGTGCCTCCGCCCCTGGCGCGAGGCGCCGCGCGGTCACGAGGAACCCGGTGTGGGCGACCATCCGGTGGTCCGGTCGCACGGCGAGCCCGTCCACGTGCCAGCCGCGCACCATCGTCTCCGTCGCGAGCGGCTCGGTGAACGCGCCGGTGTCCCGCAGCGCCTCCACGACCCGCGACAGCTGCGGGACGGTGGCGATGTACGCGATGACGACGCCGCCGGGCGCGAGCGCTCGCTCGACCGCCGGCACGACCTCCCACGGCGCGAGCATGTCGAGCACGACGCGGTCGGCGACCTCCGGCTCACCGGCGTCGAGCACCGCGGCGAGGTCGCCGGTCGTGAGCGTCCACCGGTCCGGTGCACCCCCGAAGAAGCCGGCGACGTTGTCGGCGGCGACGTCGGCGAACTCCTGGCGGCGCTCGACCGAGTGCACGGTGCCGGTCTCCCCCACGGCGCGCAGCAGCCAGAGCGTCAGAGCGCCGCTGCCGACGCCGGCCTCCACGACCCGCTGGCCGATCGCGATGTCGGCGGAGGCGATGATCTGGCCCGCGTCCTTCGGGTACACGATCGCGGCGCCCCGCGGCATGGACATGACGTAGTCCGTGAGCAGCGGCTTGAGCGCCAGGTAGCGGGTGCCGTCGGACCCCGTGACCACGCTGCCGTCGGGTGCGCCGATGAGCAGGTCGTGCTCGAGCGTGCCGCGGTGGGTGTGGAACACCCCGCCCGCGGCGAGGGTGATGGTGTTGCGGCGGCCCTTGTGGCCGGTCAGCTGCACGCGGTCCCCCGCGCGGAACGGCCCGGTCATCGGGCGGCCAGCTCGAGCGCGACCGCGGCGAGGTCCTCGGGCCCGCGGCCGTCGAGGGTCGCCCACAGCCGCCAGCGGTCCCCGTCCGGCAGTACCGCGTGGTGCGGGACGCCGACCGTCGCCGCTCCGGACGCGACGGCCGCCGCGAGGCCAGGAGGCGAGTCCTCGATCGCGACGCAGGTGCGGACGTCGACGCCGAGGCGGTCCGCGGCGAGCAGGTACGCCTCCGGGTCCGGCTTCGGGAGGGCGACGTCGTCGCCGGCGACGATCACGTCGAAGCCGCCGAACGGCAGGGCGGCCGCGACCGCCTCCGCCATCCGCCGCACGGACATGGTGACGAGCGCGGTCGGCACGCCCGCGTCGCGGAGGCCGGAGAGGAGCGCGAGCGCGCCCGGGCGCCACGGCAGCGGGGCGACGAGCCGCCCGGTGACGAAGTCGGTCTGCCAGTCGACGATCTCGTCGACGGTCATCGCGACGCCGTGGTCCTGCAGCACCCGCGCGCCGTCCCGGAGCCCGCTGCCGACGAGCGTGATCGCCTGGCTGTGCGTCCAGGTGCCGCCGAAGCGGCCGACGAGTTCGGTCTCGGCGGCGAACCAGAACGGCTCGGTGTCGACGAGGGTGCCGTCCATGTCCCAGAGCACGGCGGAGGGGAGCTTCGGCACGGTCATCGGCCCTGAGGATAGCGACGCGGTGAGCGAACACCGCTTCGGCCCCGAGGCGGTCGTCCTAGGGTGGGTCGGATTCGGCGGACGCCGATGGCAGACGGAAGCGGTGCGATTGGCTCAGACGAGACGATTCCAGCGGGGACGCGTCCTGGTGGTGGCGTTCGAGGGATGGAACGACGCGGGTGAGGCGGCGACGAACGCCGTCCGCACGGTCCGTGACGCCCTGCCGCTGACCCCGCTGCTCGAGATCGATCCCGAGCTCTACATGGACTACCAGTTCAACCGGCCGACGGTCGGCGTGGACGAGCACGGCGTGAAGCGGCTCACGTGGCCCGGCGCGACGATGTGGGGACCGGTCAGGCGGACCCGCGGGCGCGGCGTGGTGCCCGAGGTCACCGAGCCGGAGGAGCGGATCGACCGGGACAACCTGTTCGTGCTGCTCGGCACCGAACCGTCCCGCAGCTGGCGCGCCTTCGTGGCGGAGATCGTCGACGCGGCGCTGGTCGCCGACGTGGAGGGCATCGTCACGCTCGGTTCGATGCTCGCGGACGTGCCGCACACGCGGCCGATCTCGACCTTCGCCTCGAGCGACGACGCCGAGGTGCGCACCGACCTCGAGCTCGAGCGCAGCAATTACGAGGGCCCGGTCGGGATCCTCTCCGTGATCTCGGACGCGGCCGCGCGCGTCGGCATCCCCTCGGTCTCCATCTGGGCCTCCGTGCCCCACTACGTGCACAACGCGCCGTCGCCCAAGGCGACCCTGGCGCTCATCGAGCGGCTCGAGAGCGTGCTCGGGATCACGGTGCCGCGCGGCGACCTCGACGCCGAGGCCGAGGCGTGGGAGAGCGGCATCGACGCCCTCGCGAGCGAGGACGAGGACATGGCCGCCTACATCGAGCAGCTCGAGAAGGCGCGCGACACGGTCGACTCGCCCGAGGCCTCCGGCGAGGCGATCGCGCGCGAGTTCGAGCGGTACCTGCGCCGGGGCGAGGGCCCCGGCCGCGGCGAGCAGCCGCCCCCCTGGCGGCCGGGCGACTGAGCGCGCCGCCGGCCGGTGCCGGCCCGCCGCTCTCCGGGCGCCTCAGCGGCGCACGCGCGGCTTCAGCCGGACCGTCGGCAGCTCCGGGGCAGGCAGCACGTCCTCCCACGCAGCGGGGTGCGGCCCGAACCGGCCGTCCGCGGTGCCGGAGGCGCGGTGAGCCGCCACCTGCGCCTGCCAGTCGGCGCGCGCGGCGACGATGTCGTCGTGGTCCCGGCCCACGAAGTTCCACCACATGGTGACCGGGTCGGGGAACGGCTCCCCCGTGAGGACGAGCACGCGCGCCCCCTCCGCGCCCGCTTCGAGCACGAGCGTGCTGCGGCCCGGCGACATCGCGACCAGCTGCGAGCGCGTCGCCCGCAGCCCGGCCACGACGACCTCCCCGGTGTCGACGAGCACCCCGAGCTCGTGCGCGGGGTCGACGACCGCCTCCCAGCGCAGGCCGGGCGGCAGCCGCACCTCCGCGGCGACGAGCGCGGTGGGGGCCTGCGGAGCGCCGGAGCTGCCGAGCCACTCCCCCACGAACACCCGCACCAGCGCCCCGGCGATCGACCGCGCCTCCGGGGCGGCGTGCTCGAAGCGGCGCGGGCCGCTGGCGACCGCGGCGGGCAGCGCGAACCAGAGCTGGGCGCCGTGGACGACCGACGTGCCTGCCAGCGAGTACTCGGAGTGCGCCACGCCGTCGCCTGCGGTCATCAGGTTCACCTCGCCGGGGCGCACGACCTGCGCCGCACCGGTGGTGTCGCGGTGCTCGACCTCCCCCTCGAAGAGCCAGGTCACGGTCGCGAGCCCCGTGTGGGGATGACCGGGCACCCGCATCCCGCCGCGTTCCGACAGGTCGTCAGGGCCGTAGTGGTCGACGAAGCACCACGCGCCGATCAGGGAGCGCTGCCGCTGCGGCAGCGTGCGCTGCACCCGCATCGCCCGCGGGCCGCCGAGCGGCACCTCCCGGGGCAGCAGCAGCTCCGGTGGCGCGGGCTCGGCCGCGCTCGCGTCGACCAGGTCCGGGTCCCGCTCCGTCACGCTCACGAGGACATTCTTCGTCGTTCAGGAGAAAGGCGGGCGCCGCGCCCGGATCTCCTGAACGACGAAGGGTCGTCAGTACGTGAGCAGGAGGTCGGTCAGCACCTGCGTGCCGAAGTCGAGCGACGCGAGCGGCACGCGCTCGTCGACGCCGTGGAACATCGCGGGGAAGTTCAGCTCCGCGGGCAGCTGCAGCGGCGCGAACCCGTAGCCGGTGATCCCGAGCTTCGACAGCGCCTTGTTGTCCGTGCCGCCGGACATCAGGTACGGCAGCACGGGCGCGCCCGGGTCGTGCTCGCCGAGGAGCGCGATCACCTTGTCGACGAGGGGGCCCGCGAACGGGTTCTCGAGCCCGACGTCCTCGTGGATGATCTCGATCTCGATCTCCGGCCCGACGAGCTCCCTGAGCTCCGCGAGCACCGCCGACTCCTCCCCGGGGAGCGTGCGGATGTCGACGAGCGCGCTCGCCGTGTCCGGGATCACGTTGTGCTTGTAGCCGGCCTCGAGCACGGTCGGGTTCGTCGTGGTGCGGAGGGTCGCGAGGATGAACCCGGAGGCGGTGCCGGAGGCGAGCACCACCGCGTCCTCCCCGGCCTGCGCCGGGTCGATGCCGAGGATGCGGCCGAGCTCGTCGACGAGCGCCCTGGTCGTGTCCGTCAGCCGGATCGGCCAGTCCTTGCGCCCGATCCGCGCGACCGCCTCCGCGAGCTTCGTCACCGCGTTGTCGCGGATCAGGCGTGAGCCGTGGGCGGCAGGGCCGCGCGCGGTGAGCTTCACCCAGACGAGCGCCTTCTCCCCGGTCTGGAGCAGGTACGCCCGCTTCCCCGCGAGGTCCACCGAGTAGCCGCCGACCTCGCTGATCGCCTCCGTCGCCCCTGCGAACAGCTCGGGGTGGTGGTCGACCACCCAGTGGGAGCCGAGGACGCCGCCGGCCTCCTCGTCGGCGAAGAACGCGACGACGAGGTCCCTGGCCGGCTGCCGGCCGGAGCCGAGGATCGTCTCGAGCGACGCGAGCATCATCGCGTCCATGTCCTTCATGTCCACGGCGCCGCGGCCCCAGAGCAGCCCGTCGCGGATCTCCCCGGCGAAGGGGTCGACGCTCCAGTTCGCCGGATCGGCCGGCACCACGTCGGTGTGCCCGTGCAGCACCAGCGCGGGCTCGCGGGTGCGGCCCTCGACCCGCGTGACGACCGAGACCCGGCCGGGCTCCGGCTCGAACAGCTGAGTCCTGAGCCCCATCCCGGTGAGCACGGATTCGACGTAGCCGGCCGCCTCGGTCTCGCCGTCGCTCCTCCCCGCACCCCAGTTGACGGAGGGGAAGCGGACGAGATCCCGCGCGATGGTCGCGGTGCGGCTGAGCCCGGTCACGGCTCCACGCTAGCCGCCGCGGCACCGGAGGGTCCCGACGACGGCGCGCAATCGCCGGGGCGTCGGTGGGGCGTCCGCGGATCGGGTAATGTTCTCGCTCGGCGCCGGGAGGCGCACACCGGTCCGGGTGGCGGAATGGCAGACGCGCTAGCTTGAGGTGCTAGTGCCCGTATAGGGCGTGGGGGTTCAAGTCCCCCCTCGGACACCACGAGAAGGGCCGCGCGCGAGCGCGGCCCTTTCGTCGTCCTCCGGTGGTGCGGCGATTCAGGACTCGTGCGGCGTGGATCGCGGGCGCAGCAGTCGGGAATCGCCGCAGGAGGGTGCTCCGGAGGCTCAGGGCGTCGGGGTCGGGAGGGGCGCGCAGGTCGTGTCCGGGCCGTCGCCCGCCTTCCTCGAAGGCAGCGTCCCGTCGGCGAGGTACGCCGCGATCGTGTCGTCGACGCAGCGGTTGCCGTTCAGCGAGTCCGCGTGGCTGGTGCCGCCGGGTTCGGCGAGCAGCCGCGCGCGCGGGAACAGCTTCCGGACGACGAGGCTCCCGCTGAAGGGGGTCGCGGCGTCGAGCGTCTCGTCGATCATGAGGATCGGGCCGACCTTCGCCCCGCTCACGTCGACGGGCGTGCTCGGCTTCGCCGGCCAGCTGCGGCAAGGCGCGTTGAACCAGGTGTTCGGCCAGGTCTCGAACGGCGCCTTGCCGTTCACCCGCTTCGCGTCGGTCACCCACGTCGCCCAGTCGGTCGGCCAGGCCGCGTCCGTGCACTCCACCGCGAGGTAGGCGGCGTAGCCGTTGTCGTCCGTGACCTGGTTGAGGCCGCGCCAGTACTCCTCGATGGTCGCGAAGCTGCCGTTCGTCGCCTCCGCGAACGCGGCGCCCAGGTCGGGCCAGAGGTTCTGGCCGTATCCGGCGTAGAGCAGCGTGTCGGCGAGCTCCGCGGAGCCGAACACGCCGTCCGCCGGACTCGCCGCGAGCCGGGCGGCGAGGCGGTCGTAGGACGCCTGCACCGCCTGCTGGCTCGACCCGAGGTGGTAGGTGCCGTCGTGCTTCGCGAGCCAGGAGAACCACTGGTCGATGGCGGTCTGGAACGCGAAGTCCTGGTCGAGGTTGGACCCGTACCAGACCCTGGTCGGATCGACGGTCGAGTCGAGCACCATCCTGTTCAGCCGGCCGGGGTAGAGCGTCGCGTAGACCTCCCCGAGGTAGGTGCCGTACGAGTAGCCGTAGTAGCTGATCCTGGGCGCGCCGAGCGCGATCCGGAGGTATTCCATGTCGTTCGCGGTGTCCCGCGTGGTCATGTGCTCGAGGATCGCGCCGTTCCGCTTCCCGCACGCGGCCGCGTAGGCGTCGCTCCGCTGCTCCCACGCCCGCACGTTGGCGGCGGTCGCGGGCGTGTACGGGGGCCTCGGGCCGTTCGCGTAGGTCGGGTCGCAGGACACGCGGGGCCGGGAGGCGCCGACCCCGCGGGGGTCGAAGCCGATCCAGTCGTAGCGCGCGCCGATCCCGCCGGGCACGCTCGCGCCCGTCGTCGCGAGGTCCAGGCCGCTCGCGCCGGGTCCTCCCGGGTTCGCGAGCATGACGCCCTCGTAGGGCGATGCCGTGTGCGCGACGCGGGAGACCGCGAGCTGCACGGTGCGGCCGTCGCGCGGCTTGCTCCAGTCGAGCGGCACGGTCACCATCGCGCACTCGGCGCCCGCATCCCGGAGCGCCCTGGTCGTGCAGGCGGCCCAGGAGATCGGGGCGGGAGCCGGCCAGCTCGCCTCGATCTTCGGCGGCCGCACCGGCGCCGCCGTCTCCGCCCTGGTGATCAGCAGCCCTGAGACCACCCCGGCCACCAGCGTCGCGACGAGCACCACGACGACCACCACGAGCACCACCGGTCGGCGCACATCGCCCCCTTACGGCGTCGGACCCGATCGCAGCGTAACCGCCTGCACGTGCCCGTCAGATGCGCGAGGTGGTCGCTTCGTCCTCCCGACCGTCGAACCAGCGGTCCAGCACGCGCCGGAACGCCGGCTCCTCCGGAGCCGCGTGAGCGAACAGCGTCATCGACGACCTGAGCTTGATCGCGTCGATCCCGCCGAGCAGCGCCTCCACCGAGTCGGCCGGGGCGTCCGCCGCGGCGAGCGCGGACTCGACGAGCCGCGGACCGAGCACCGGGTCGGCGAGGTAGGCGCGGGCCTCGTCGAGCGAGCCGATCGCGAAGTACATCGCGGTCGTGCTGCGGCCGAGCCCGGCGAGCTGCGGGAACACGAACCACATCCAGTGCGTGCGCTTCCTCCCGGCGCGCAGCTCGGCGAGCGCCGTCGGGTAGGTGCCGTGCGCGTCCTGCGCGGTGCGGAAGCGATCGAGGTCGTGGGTGTCCGACGTCATCGATGCACGGTACGACCGGAGGCTCCACGACTACCGTCGTCGCGTGATGATCGCGAGGCGCTTCACGGTGACCGGTCAGGTGCAGGGCGTCGGGTTCCGATGGTCGGCGCAGGGCGAGGCGGAGCGGCTGGGCGTCGTCGGGCGCGTGCGGAACCGGAACGACGGCGCGGTGGAGATCCTCGCGCAGGGCGATCGGGCGGCGATGGACGCCTTCGCCGCCTGGCTGGAGGAGGGCCCGCGCTTCGCCTCCGTGGCCGACGTCGACGCGGAACCGGTCGAGCCGTTCGAGGCCGACTCGTTCGAGATCACGCGCTGATCCCGTCCCGTCCCAGCTACGCGAAGCGGATGGTCGCCTGCAGCCGGGTGCGGACCTCGAAGATCTCGTTGCCGCCGACCGCCGGCGCGTCCGGGAGGCCGTCGCGCAGCGCGGTGAGCAGCACGGAGGCGCGGAGCACGACCTGCTCGGCGCCCCGCGAGGTGCCGAGCGACGCGGCGGTCTCCGCGAGGTGCTCGTCCGGCAGCACGAGCAGCAGCCCGGTGAAGCGGACCCGGGCCGAGCGGGCGACCGCCCTCGCGCGGACGGCGAGCTCGTGCGTCGGGCGCTCCCCCGCGAGCGCGTCCCCGGTCAGCTCGCCGCGGCGCACGCCGACCGGCGCGCCGAAGTCCTCGGACTGGATCGCGAACAACCCGGTCGGACCGAGCACGACGTGGTCGATCTTCTCGTCCGGCGACCCGGCCGCGACGTCGTGCCAGACCGTGTAGCCGATGCCGAGCGTCGCGAGCCGGCGTGCGGTGGCCTCCTCCGCGAGCGCGTCCGCGAGCAGGTGGCGGATCTCGCGGGGTGCCCGCCGGACCAGCACCGGGTCGTAGGGGTCCGGGATCGCCTCCCCGAGCCCCACCCACTCGCGCAGCAGCGCGAGGTACCGCTCGCGGCGCCACCCGCCCGGGTGCCCGAAGGTCCGCGCCGTCGGCCTGGTGCCCGCGGTGCGCTCCGAGTGACCGGCGGACGGGGCCCAGGAGGCGGGCTCCCCCACCGGGGAGCGCCCGCGGTCGTACTGCGCCCTGGCATCGGGGCTGCCGACCCGCTCCCATGCCGCCTGCACCGCGATGAAGCGCTGCGGGTCGCCTCCGGTGTCCGGGTGCGTGGCCCGGAGCAGCCGGCGGTACGCGCGGCGGAGGTCCTCGTCCGACGCGCTGGCCGGCACGCCGAGCACCTCGTACGGCGAGGCCGACATCGGGCTGTCCGGCATGGCACCTTCCACGGATCAGGCTGGTTCCGGCGACACACCGTACCGGGCGGTCCCATGCGCGGCGTCTCACCCTTCGGGCCAGGGCTCGGGAGGGTCAGGGGCGCCAGAAGCCGGCGTGGGAGGCGGCGGCCTCCGCCTCGAGCCGCGGCCCGGTCACCGCGATCGCGCGCCGGCCGGCGCCCAGCACCGTGCGGCACGGGAGGTCCATGGTCGGGTTCTCGGGGTCGTCGCCGGTGAGCGCGAGCAGACCCCGCTCGGCGAGCCCGTAGACGACGGCGCCGATCCCGGACCAGTGGATCGCGCCCGAGCACATCGCGCACGGCTCGCAGCTGGTGACCAGCGTCATGCCGGCGAGCTCGGCAGGCAGGAACCGCCGCGTCGCGGCGGACACGAGATTCGTCTCGGCGTGCCCCGTCACGTCGCGCGTCGTCCCGACCGTGTTCCTCGCCTCGAGGACCACCCGGCCGTCGGCGTCCGCGAGCAGCGCGCCGAACGGGTGGTTCCCCTCCGCCCTGGCCTCGTCCGCGAGCGCGATGGCGCGCCGCAGCAGCCCGTCCACGTCCATCCCGCGACGGTAGTGGACCGCTGGCCCGCGCACAGCGCGCCTCCCTAGGCTCGGCGCATGCCTCAGACCATCTACCTGGCTTCGGTGGAGGGGCACACGGGCAAGTCCGCCGTCGCCCTCGGCGTGGTCGATGCGCTCGTCCGGCGGGTCGCCCGGGTCGGCGTGTTCCGGCCGGTGAGCCGCAGCAGCGACGGCGACTACGTGCTCGACCTGCTGCTCGGGCGCGCGACCGCGGACGTGTCGCCCGCCCAGGCCGTCGGGACCACCTACGCCGACGTGCACCACGACCCGGAGGCGGCGCTCGCCACGATCGTGGAGCGGTTCCGGGCGATGGCCGACCGCTGCGACGCGGTGCTCGTCGTCGGCAGCGACTACACGGACGTCGGCACGCCCACCGAGCTCTCCTTCAACGCCCGGGTCGCGGCGAACCTCGGCGCCCCGGTCGTGCTGGTGCTCGGCGGCAGGCGCCCGGAGGGCCGGACGGGCAGGACGGCCAGGGAGGTCGAGCAGGTCGCGGAGATCGCGCTCGGCGAGTTCCGGTCGGAGCACGCCGAGCTCGTCGGGGTGATCGTGAACCGGGCCGAGCCGGGTGAGCTCGACGCGATCCCGCAGACCCTGCGGCCGCTGCTCCCGGACGACGTGCCGGTCTCCGCGATCCCCGAGGATCCCGGGCTCGTCGCCCCGCCGTTGCGCTCCGTGCTGCGCGCCGCGGACGCCGTGCAGATCGCCGGCGACCCGGCCCTCACCGAGCGCACGGTCTCCGGCATCGTCGTCGCGGCGATGACGCTCGAGAACGTCCTCCCCCGGCTGATGGAGGGTGCGCTGGTCGTCGTCCCGAGCGACCGGGTCGACACGCTGCTCGGCGTGCTGCTCGCCCACGCCGCGCGGACCTTCCCGTCGCTCACCGGCGTCGTGCTGACCGGCGGCTTCCCGCTGCCGCCCGACGTCGCACGCCTGATCGACGGCCTGCACATCGCCCTGCCGATCGCCTCGACCCCGCTGGACACCTTCGAGACCACCACCGCCGTGTCGTCGGTGCGGAGCACGCTCGCGGCCGAGTCGCCGCAGAAGGCGGCCGAGGCGCTGGCGCTGTTCGAGGAGCACGTCGACGTCGAACGGCTGCTCGACGCCATCGACCTGCACGCCTCCGCCGTCGTGACGCCGCTCATGTTCGAGTACGGGCTGCTCTCGCGGGCGCGCAGCCGGAAGCGGCACATCGTGCTGCCGGAGGGGGACGACGACCGGGTGCTCGAGGCCGCGGGCATCGTGCTCGCCCGGGACGCGGCGGAGCTGACGATCCTCGGCAACGAGGTGCAGGTGCGCTCGCGGGCCCTGGGCCTCGGCATCGACCTCGGTCGCGCGCACGTCGTCAACCCGACGACGAGCGTCCTCAAGGAGGGGTTCGCCGAGGTCTACGCCCGCGAGCGCGCCCACAAGGGCGTCTCCCTCGAGCTCGCGCGGGACACGGTGACGGACGTCTCCTACTTCGGCACCCTGATGGTGCACGAGGGGCTGGCCGACGGGATGGTGTCCGGGGCGAGGCACACGACCGCCCACACCATCCGCCCCGCGTTCGAGCTGATCAAGACCGCCCCGGGCGTCTCCGTCGTCTCGAGCGTGTTCCTCATGGCGCTCGCCGACCGGGTGCTCGTGTACGGGGACTGCGCGGTGATCCCGGACCCGACGAGCGAGCAGCTCGCCGACATCGCGATCTCGGCCGCCGGGACGGCCCGGCAGTTCGGGATCGACCCGAGGGTGGCGATGCTGTCCTACTCGACCGGCACCTCCGGCAGCGGTGCGGACGTCGAGAAGGTCCGCGCCGCGACCGCGCTCGTGCGCGAGCGCGCGCCGCAGCTGCTGGTCGAGGGCCCGATCCAGTACGACGCCGCAGCCGATCCGCAGGTCGCCGCGACGAAGATGCCCGGCTCCGCCGTGGCGGGGAGGGCCACGGTGTTCGTGTTCCCGGATCTCAACACCGGCAACAACACGTACAAGGCGGTGCAGCGGTCGTCGAACGCCCTCGCCATCGGCCCGGTGCTGCAGGGGCTGAACAAGCCCATCAACGACCTGTCGCGGGGCGCACTCGTCCGCGACATCGTGAACACGATCGCCATCACCGCGATCCAGGCCCAGACCGGGGAGGTGCCCTCATGAGCAGCACGGTGTTCGTCCTCAACGCCGGCTCGTCGTCGCTGAAGTACCAGCTCGTGGACCCGGGCACCGCCGAGGTGCACGCCTCCGGAACCGTCGAGCGGATCGGCGAGGCCGGCGGCGTGCGGGACCACGAGGCGGCGGTGCGGGAGGCGCTCGCGGACATCGCCGGGAAGCCGGCGCCCGTCGCGGTCGGGCACCGCGTCGTGCACGGCGGCGACCGGTTCGACCGCGCGACCGTGGTGACGCCGGAGGTGGAGCACGCGATCGACGAGCTCGCCGCGCTCGCGCCGCTCCACAACCCGGCGAACCTCCAGGGCATCCGCGCCGCCCAGGCCGTGCTCGACGTGCCCCAGGTGGCGGTGTTCGACACGGCGTTCCACCGCACGATCCCCGCCGCCGCGGCCACCTACGCGATCCCCGCCGGACTCGCGGAGCGGTACCAGGTCCGGCGGTACGGCTTCCACGGCACCTCGCACCAGTACGTGTCGAGGAAGGCGGCCGAGTTCCTGGGGATCCCGCTCGAGTCGTCGAAGCTGATCGTGCTGCACCTCGGCAACGGCGCCTCCGCCTGCGCCGTCGACGGCGGGGTCTCGGTGGACACCTCGATGGGCATGACCCCGCTCGAGGGCCTCGTGATGGGCACCAGGTCGGGCGACATCGATCCCGCTGCGCTGTTCCATCTGCACCGGCAGGCGGGTCTCGGCTTCGAGGAGCTGGAGACGATGCTGAACCGGGAGAGCGGCCTCAAGGGGCTCACGGGCAAGGGCGACATGCGCGACGTGCAGGCGGCGGCCGCGGCCGGCGACGAGCAGGCCGAGGCCGCGCTCGCGGTGTACCGGCACCGGATCAGGCGGTACGTCGGCGCGTACATGGCCCAGCTCGGCGGGCTGGACGCGATCGTCTTCACCGCGGGGGTCGGCGAGAACAACTCCCTGCTGCGACGAAGGACCCTCGCGCGCCTGGAGCACTTCGGGGTGCACGTCGACCCCGACCGCAACGAGGTCGCCTCGAAGGAGCCGCGCCGGATCTCCCCGGACGGCTCCCCCGTCGCCGTGCTCGTCGTGCCGACGAACGAGGAGCTGGAGATCGCCAGGCAGACCGCCGCCGTGCTCTGAGCGCAGCTCGACGGGGATCCTGGCCGTCGGCGCTGCAGGATCCCCTTCGAATCGCACCTACCGGCCGAGCAGGGCGTCCTCGAGCGTGCGCGGGGCGTGACCCGTGAGCCGGGCGACGTGGTCCGTCGTTCGTGCGAGCTCCCCCGAGCCGATCGCCGTGTAGGTGCTCACCCACGCGTCGAGCTGCCACTGCTCGGTGGTCCACACCCGGCGCGACGCGTACGCCTCCTCGAGGGTCTGGTCCACGAAGGTGAACGGCCGGCCGAGCGCCGCCGTCATCCGCGCCGCGGCCTCGGTGAACGAGATCGCCTCCCTGCCGGTGAGCGGGTAGGTCGCTCCCGCGTGCGCATCGGGATCCCGCAGCACCGCCACCGCCGCGTCCGCGACGTCCGTCCTGGCGACCGCCGCGACCCTGCCGTCGCCGGCGGGCCCGCGGATCGCGCCGTCCTCCCCCGCGAACAGCGGGAAGAAGTCGAGGTAGAAGCTGTCCCGGAGGAAGGTCCAGCGCATCCCCGACTCCCGGATCGCCTGTTCGGTGTGCCAGTGGTCGCGCCCGAGCGTGAAGTCCGCGTCCGGAGCCGCGCCGTCGAAGCTCGTGTAGACGACATGGCGGACCCCGGCCTCGGCGGCGGCCCTGACCGCGGTCCGGTGCTGCTCGAGCCGGTCCTGCGCCTCCGCGCCCGAGACGAGGAGGAGCACGTCGACACCCTCGAGCGCCGATCGCATCGCGGCGTCGTCGGCGTATGCGGCGACGCGCACCGCCGGGCGCCCCTCGATCTCCGGCGCCCGGGTCGCGTCGCGGACCACCATCCGGCCGAGGTCGGCGCCCAGGAGACGCGCGACCCGGCCGCCGACGGCCCCGGTCGCGCCGGTCACGGCGATGGTTCCCACGGGGGCCCCAGCGCGCGGGCGTCCTCCCGCATTCCCGGCGCGCTGCACCGGGTGCCGCGCGCGCGGCCGGTCGGCACCCGGTTGCCCCCGGTTCCGGTCATACTGGCGCGATGCTCCGCCGGATCGTGCTCGCCTCGGCCGCGCTCGCCGCGGTGCTGACGGGCGCCTCCGCGACGGCGGGGTCGGCCGGCACGGCCGCGATCGCGGCGAGGACGACCGGCGCGGATCAGCCGACGCAGACGACCACGGCGACCGGCCACGACGTGTCCTACCCGCAGTGCGACAGGAGCCTGCCGCAGGTGGGTGACATCGCGGTCGTCGGGGTCAACGCGGGGACCGGGACGACCACCAACCCGTGCCTCGCCGAGCAGCTCGCCTGGGGCGACCGGACGGGTCCGGGCGGGCGGTCCCTGCCCGCGGACGTCTACGTCAACACCGCGAACCCCGGCCACCTCGGCGACTGGTGGCCCACCAGCGACCTGACCCGGCTCGGCACGCCCGTGAACGACCCGGCCGGGACGTGCTCAGGCGCCGAGGACGCCGCCTGCGCCTACGTGTACGGCTACTCCGTGGGCGTCGACGACCTGACCTCCCGCGGGGTGACGGACCCGTCGACGCGCACCTGGTGGCTCGACGTCGAGACGATGAACTCCTGGAGCTGGGACCGCCAGTCGAACCTCGCGGTGCTCGAGGGCATGGCGGCCGCGATCCGCGACTCCGGCGCCGACGTCGGCATCTACTCCACCAGCCGGCAGTGGCACCTCATCGTCGGCGACGCGACGCCCAGCGTCGGCCTCTCCGGGGCACCGAGCTGGATCGCGGGCGCGACGAGCCGCTCCGGTGCGCTCGCGAACTGCTCCGCCGGATCGCTCACCCCGGCCGGCCGCGTGCGGATGGTGCAGTGGGTGGAGCACGGGATCGACCACGACATCGCCTGCGGCGTCGGCGTGCGGGGTACCCAGCCGGTGGTGGAGGGCGACCTGTCCGTCGGATCGCGCCTCCTCGTGTCCCCCGGAGCGTGGGGACCGTCCGGCGTGGCCTTCCGGTACGCCTGGACCCGGGACGGGACCCCGATCCCGGGCGCCACCGGTGCCGCCTACGTCACGACGGACGCGGACGCGGGGTCCGACATCGCGGTCTCGGTCACGGGCAGCAGGCTCGGCGCACCCTCCCTCACGATGACGAGCCCGGCAGTGACCGTCACCGACCCGGAGGCGGAGGCCACGATGAACGCCTACCGCGCGATGCGGCTGGGCGAGTGACGCGGCGCTGACGCGTCTCCCACCCGCCCATCGGGTCGCTCTGGGAGGCTCGCGGGATGAGCGATCCCATCGACGAGTCCAGGGCCGACGTCGCGGACGTGCTCGACCAGGCCGAGCCACCCGCGTCCGAGCCGATCGAGGAGGCGCTCGAGGAGCGGGAGCGGATCGATGCCCGCGACCCCGAGCTGACCGGGCTCGAGGCCGAGGAGGCGGACGACTCCGGCCAGGCCTGATCCGCGAAAACCGGGCGAAACATCCGCCCGACAGACTGGCGGCATGACGCTGCTGGTCGTGAACGCCCGCCTCATCACGCTCGCCGGCTCCGGCTCCGGCTCCGGCTACCGCGAGCGCGGGTGGATGCGCGTCGAGGACGGCCGGATCGCGGCGATCGGCGACGGGGAGCCGCCGGTGGTGCCCGGCGCGGAGCTGCTCGACGTCGCCGGCGCGTTCGTCGCGCCCGGGTTCGTGTCCGCGCACAGCCACCTGTTCACCAGCGGCGCGCGCGGTCTCGGGGCCGAGGCGACCCTCTACGGCTGGTGCGACTCGATGCTCGGTCTCATGAGCCACGCCTCCCCCGAGGACTACTACTGGTCCTCCCTCCACGGCTCGCTCGACTTCATCGTGAACGGCACGACGACGGCGTTCGACTTCACCGACCCGCGCCTGCCGTGGGAGCCGATGGTCGACGGCGCGAAGACGGGCGCCGGCGAGCTCCGTCCCCTCGCGCAGCAGCTCGCCCAGATCGACGCCAAGGTCGACAGCGGCATCCGCTTCATCAACGCGGCGAGCCTCGACGACGCCGTCGGCACGGACGAGGAGGTGCTGGACCGGTTCGGGCTCATGGTCGAGTACTGCCGCGCACTCGACCAGGACCAGTGCCTCGGCGCCGCGATCATGGGGGCGGTGCAGTGGTCGCCGCGCACGAACGCGGCCGAGCTCGAGGTCGCCGCGATGCGCCGGTACGGCGTCATCAACGAGGCCCACTTCCTCGAGACCCGCGACGAGGTCGAGCTGCAGCGCTCCAAGTTCGCCCGGTACCGCGACGCGGGCGCGCTCGAGCTCGGCCTGATCTTCGGCCACTTCATCCAGACGACCCCGGAGATCATCGAGCAGGCGGCCGCCGGCGGTGCGCGGATGTCGTGGCAGCCCGCCTCCAACGGCCGGCTCGCCTCCGGCACCGCGGACATCGTGCGCATCAGAGCGGCGGGCATGCCGATCGGCATCGGCCTCGACGACCAGGCGTGCACGGACGTCTCCGACCCGTGGCAGAACATGCGCATGGGCCTCTACGCCGTGCGGGCGGCGACGGGCGACCCTCGCTCGGTGCTCCCGGAGGAGGTGCTGCGGATGGCCGTGCTCGGCTCCGCGGAGGTGCTCGGCATCGCCGATCGGGTCGGGAGCCTCGAGGTCGGCAAGTTCGCCGACTTCCTGGTCGTCGACCCGACGCGGCCCGACATGGGGCCGCTGTGGCATCCGGTCCGCAACTACGTGCTCTCGACCTCGCTGCGCAACCTCAAGCAGGTGTACATCGGCGGCCGGCTGGTGGCGGAGGACGGCGTGTCCACGAACCCCCTGGCGCCCCGGGCGGTCGCCGAGGTGCACCGGCGCATGCCGGCCGTCGCCGCCGAGTGGGGCCACCCCGCCTGAGCCCGGGTCGGGACGGCTCGGCGCGGGTCACCAGGCGATGCCGTACCCCGTGGTCCAGAGCGCGGCGGTCCCGACGCCGAGCAGGAGCCCGAGCAGCGCGGGCACGAAGCCGGACCGTCTCGTCGAGGTGCGGGCCAGGCCGATCAGCCCGAAGAGGATCGCGAGCGCGGTCGGCACGAAGCTGAGCACGAGCCCGACGAAGAGCGGGATGATGCCGACCGCGATCCCCACGAGGCCGAGCACGAGCGACGCCACCGCGATCCCGTTGGGGCGGGGAGCATCCGGGTCCAGCACGACCGTGGCGCCGCGCGTCTCTTCCTGGATCATCGCCCGATGGTCACCGACCAGCCTCCGCACCGGCTGGGCGGCGGATCAGTGCTCGTGCAGCGCTACGGGTGCAGCCGCTTCGGGACGAGGCGTCCGAGCGGACCGATCCCGAAGGCGGTCCCGGCCAGCCGGCCGGCCCGCGTCTCCCGCAGCCGGTCCGCGTTCATCCGCATCGTGTGGCCGGTCCTGCCGAGCGCGGCCGCGAACCGCGGGACGGAGGAGATCGCGCGGGTCGACACGGCGACGGCGAGCCGGGGCTCGAACCGCACCCGGCGGGTCCGCCCCAGCCGCATGGTGAGGTCGAGGTCGTCGTACACGCCGGGATCGGTGCGGTGCACGTCGCCCCGCACCTCCTCCCACACCGCGCGGCGCATCGCGAAGTTGGAGCCGTGCAGCGGGATCTGCCCGAGGGCGAGGCCGAAGAACCCGTAGTAGACCCCGTGGTAGCCGGCGGAGGCGACGAGCCGACGTGCCGGGCTGAGGTCGGCGAACACGCCCCGCCCCGTCACGGCCGCGAGCGCCGGATCGACCGCGAACACGCCGCGGATCTCGCGGAGCCAGTCCATCGGCGGCATCGAGTCCGCGTCGAGCCTGGCGATCAGGTCGCCGGTCGCGAGGTCGTAGCCCCTGGCGGCGGCCGCGGCGATGCCCGGCATGGACTCCGCCACCACGATGGCGCCCGCCGCCTCGGCCACGAGGGCCGTCTCACGGCTGGCGCCGTTGTCGACCACGAGGACCTCGTGCGGGCGCACATCCTGCCGCGCGAGGGCCTCCAGGCACAGGCCGAGGTACGGCGCGTCGTCGCGCACCGGCACGACCACGGAGATCCGGGGCGGGGTCACGTTCTCATTCAACCGCGCTCGGCGGAAGAATGGGTGGCCGACACCTTGGAGGATCCCATCCCCGCTTCGTCCGACGGCCGCGTTGCGGTCTACATCGACTTCGACAACATCGTCATCTCGCGCTACGACGAGGTGCACGGCCGCGGCGACTTCCAGCGCGACCGCCAGCGTGCGGCGGCCGGCTCCCTGAGCGAGGCGGAGTTCGCCGAGCGGCTGGAGGCGGCCACGGTCGACCTCGGCGCCGCGATCGACTTCGCCTCGAGCTTCGGCACCCTGGTGCTCACCCGGGCGTACGCCGACTGGTCCGCTCCGGTGAACGCCCGCTACCGGGGTCAGCTGGTCGGCCGCGCGGTCGACCTCGTGCAGCTGTTCCCTGCCGCCGCCTACGGCAAGAACGGGGCCGACATCCGGCTCGCGGTCGACGCGGTGGAGGACATGTTCCGCCTCCCGGACCTCACCCACGTCGTGATCGTCGCCGGCGACTCGGACTACATCGCGCTCGCGCAGCGCTGCAAGCGGCTCGGGCGGTACGTGGTGGCCGTCGGGGTCGCCGGGTCGACCAGCCGGGCGCTCGCCGCCGCCTGCGACGAGCTGGTCACCTACGACGCGCTCCCCGGCGCGAAGGAGGCGCCGCGCCCGAGCGAGGACGCCGAGCCGAAGGGACGACGCCGCGCCAAGCGGGCCGCCTCCCCCGAGCCGGAGCAGCCGCAGCAGCAGGACGACGAGGAGGACGAGGACCCCCAGGCGTCCGCGACCGCGCTCCTCACCCGGGCGCTGCGACTCGGCCACGACCGGGGCGGGGACGACGCGGACTGGCTCCACAACTCGCAGGTGAAGGAGCAGATGAAGCGCCTCGACCCGTCCTTCAGCGAGCGGCGGCTCGGCTACCGGTCGTTCTCGGACTTCCTGCGCTCCCGCGGTGACCTCGTCGAGCTGGACGAGAGCAGCACGGCACGGCTCGTGCGGCTCTCCGCCTGAGGCGTCAGACCTCGATCTCGCCGCCCACCTCGCGGAGGTGCTGGCGGAAGGTCCAGGTCGGGTCCGTCGCGCGGCGGGCGAGGTAGTCGGCGAACCGCAGCTGCTCGCGCAGCGAGGTGCCCGCACGCATCCGCTCCGCCTGCGCCTGTTCGGCGTCGCGGATGGACCGCGCGGCCGCGAGCACGGCCTGGGCGTGCACCGCCTCCACGAGCACCACCCCGTCGTCGTCCGCGACGACGAGGTCGCCCGCCTCGACCTCCCACTCCCCCAGGTGCACGGTCCGGTCGCGGTGCACGTGCTGCGGGAGGGGGCCCGTCGGCAGCGAGCCGAGGCTGTGCAGCGGGAGGCCGATCGCGAGGAGGTCGGCGGTGTCGCGGTGCAGCCCCCACACGACGATGCCCCCGAGACCCGCGCGCGCGGCCTCGAGCACGACGAGATCGCCGAGGCAGGCCTCGTCGGCGCGCCCGTCGTCGTCGACGAGCAGCACGTCGCCGGGCGCGGCGGCGTCGATCGCCTCGAGCAGCCGGTCGACGCTGCCGAGGTGCAGCGCGGGCGCGGCCGGCCCGGCGAACACGGCACCGGGCGCGAGCGGCCGGAGCGCCGCCGGCCCGCAGCGCACCTCGAGGCCGACCCGCATGCACCCGTCGGCGATGTGCGCACTCGTCAGGCCCTCGAGGTCCATGTCGGCACGCTAGCGCCCGTTCGATTCGAAGGGGATCCGGTGCGGCGAGCGCCGCAGCCGGTCAGGCGCCCCCGAAGAGCGCGACGAGCCCGGGCAGGACGATCATCGACGATCCCGCGACCGCGATCACGGCGAGGCCGAGTGCCCACGCGACCCGGGTCCTCGCGGCCGCACGCACCTCGCGCGTGAGGCGCGAGAACGCGAGCAGCACCTCCGCGCCGGCCTCGACGGTCGGCAGCCATGCCCCGGGGTCCTCGAAGCGGGCGACGAGGGCGCGCACCTCGTCCGCGCTCAGCCGGTCGGGCTGGGCGAGCAGGAAGCGCGGCAGGTGCTCGGCGCGGAGCACGGTCACGACCCGCGGAGCACGCCGGACCCGCAGGCGCTTGGCGCCGACGACGGCGATGATCGGCCGCACCGCCGGCGGGTCGGCGAGCACCGGCGCGACGATGCGGTCGACGCGCCGGCCCTCCGCCTCCGCCTTCTGCAGGATCGGGCGGCTCGAGCCGTTCACGAGGACGGTGCGGCCGGCCACCCAGACGGACGCGTCGACGTGATGCTTCGTGTTCACGGTGAAGACCCCGCCCTGGCCGACGACGAGGTGGTCGATGTCCGCACCGTTGCGGCCGACCGGCAGCGAGTGCAGCACCGTCCAGCCCTCCGGCAGGCCGGTCAGCCGTGCCGCGACGGCCCGCTCGCCGATCGCCCCCGCGTACCAGGGACGGGCGTCGGGCTCGACCGGGTCGCGGCCGACGAGCCGCTCGAGCGCGGTGCGCGGGCGTGCCGCCGCCTGCCGCAGCAGCACCTGCTCGATGAGCGCCTGCGCGGGCACGCGGTCGCGCATCGTCCCCGACGGTGCGGGGACCGCGCCGGCCGGGGCGGGCGCGGGGACGAGCTGGGTCATGCCCTGACGGTAGGAACCACGCGCCGCCTCCGGCAGACCCAGAGCGAGCGCCCCGCACCCGGGTGTCCTCCAGGAGGAGGACACCCGGGTACCCGTCAGTAGGCGACCGGGTCGCGGAGCAGCGGGCAGGTCATGCAGTGGCCGCCGCCCCGGCCACGGCCGAGCTCGGCGCCGCGGATGGTGCGCACGTCGATGCCCGCCGCCGCGAGCAGGTCGTTCGTGCGCGTGTTGCGGTCGTAGGCGAACACGACGCCGGGGCGCACGGCGACGACGTTGTTCGCGCTGTCCCACTGCTGCCGCTCGGCGGCGAAGTCGTCGCCGCCGGTGTTCACGACGTGCAGCCGGTCGAGCCGGAGCGCCGTGCGCACCACCTCGAGGAACGGTTCGCGCTCGAGGACGACCCGGAGCCCGGCGTCGCGGTCGGGCAGCAGCGTGAACGTCGTGACCTCGTCGACGATGGCGCGGTAGACCGTGACGACGTCCTCGGCGGCGAACGTGAGCACCGTGTCGAGGTGCATGGCGGCCCGCAGCTTCGGCATGCCCGCGACGATCACGCGCTCCGCCTGGCCGGTCGCGAACAGCGTCGTGGCGAGCTGACCGATCGCCTGCCGGCTGGATCGTTCGGACATCCCGATGAGCACCACGCCGCCCGGCCCTCCGGACCCGTCCGCCGGAGCGACGGGCATCACGTCGCCGCCCTCGAGCGTCGCGGAGCCCCAGGAGCGCTCGGGGTCCCCCCACAGCAGCCGGTCCTCGACCGGCGCGAAGTCCGGGTGGAACCGGTACACCGCCTTCATCAGCAGCGTCTCGTCGCGCCGGGCCCCGAAGAAGAGCGGATTGAGCGTGTAGCCCCCGCCGATCCAGCAGGTGGTGTCCCGCGTGTAGAGCATGTTCGGCAGCGGCGGCAGCAGGTAGTCGCTCGGCCTCCGGTCGGGGCCGGTGGGGTGGAGGTAGACGGGCCGGTCGTCGCCGGGTAGGTCCTCGACGGCCATGCCGCCGATGAGCAGCTCCGCGAGCCGGGTGTCCGGGAGGGATTCGAGGAACGCGCGCGTCGGTTCGACGAACAGCGGACCGACCTCGTCCGGGGTGACCTTGCGGTCGAGGAGCCAGTCGCGGGCGCCCGGCACGGCGAGCGTCCGCGCGAGCACGTCGTGGAGCTCGAGGACCTCGACGTCCTCCGCCTCGAGCGCGCGGACGAACGCGCGGTGGTCGCGCTGCGCCTCCTCCACCCAGAGGACGTCGTCGAACAGGAGCTCGTCGCGGTTGCCAGGGGTCAGGCGCTCGTGCGCGAGGCCCGGCCTGCAGACGAGCACGCGACGCAGCCGACCGACCTCGGACCAGGCACCGAACGCGACCATCGCCCCAGCCTGGCAGAGCGGCGCCGCGGGTCAGACGGTCGCGTCGTGGTCGGCCGTGGTGGGCGTCTCCGTGGTGGCGGCGAGCTTCAGGATCTCGCCCTCCGCGCGCGCCGCCCACTCGGTCAGGTCCTCCTCGGAGATCGAGCCGCGCGACTTCGGCAGCACGTTCAGCACGCAGAAGGTGCCGACGTTCTCGCCCTGCTCGTTCCTGATCGGCGCACCCGCGTAGAACCGGAGCTGCCCGAGGTCGTTCATCGGGCTGTCCTTGGTCCGCTCGTCGCGGAACGTGTTCTCGATGATCAGGGGCTCGTCGCCCTGCACCGTGTACTGGCAGACGGAGAGCTCGGCGGGCGCGGCGCGACCCTGCGGCGTGGTGTTCGCGATGAAGAACTGCCGGTCGCCGTCCATGAGGCTGATCCAGGCCGCGTCGGCGCCGAAGTGGGCCTTCGCCTCCTGCGCCAGCCGGTTCAGGGCCTCGTGGCCGCCAGGAGCCGCCATCAGCCGCTCCCCCGGCTTCCACTGCCACTCGTGCTCGGCGAGCTCGTGCTGGAAGCGGTAGGGGTCGAGGGCGCGGGCCTCGTCGAGCGCGGGCGCGCAGACGTCGGCGAACACGTCGGACCACTGTGCGTACAGGGCGGGCGAGCCGTACGGCCGCCCGGGCTCCGCGGGCGGCGCCGTGTGCTCGAGGAACTGGAACCCGTCGTACCGCCCCACCAGCTCGCGCGTGACGGCGTTCAGCAGGTCGGCGCGGCGCTGACCGAGGCGAGCCGCGACCCCGCGGTACTCGGGCAGCGAGTCGACGTCCTGGATGCCGGCGATCACGACGCGGGCGGAGGGCTTCGTCTCCGACGCGAGCCGGTCGAGCAGGCGCGCCATGTCGGTGCGGTAGTCGTCGGCCGGCGTCAGCCGGATCGCGTCGTTCATGCTGAGCACGACGAGCACGAGGTCGTACGGGGCGAGCGCGGTGTCCCCCAGCCAGGCCTGGACGCCGGCGATCGGCATCATCTCGTCGCCGATGTAGCGGATGTCCGTGGGCCGGGTGGTGCGGCGCGTCAGCGCACGCGAGAGCTGTCCGGTCAGCGCGAGCTCGTGCGTGACCGTGCCCCACCCGTGCGTCGGACCGTTGCCGATCAGGAGGACGCGGTCGGGGTCGGCGGCGCCGGAGACGATCACCGGCGAATCCCTGGGCACGGGCACCGACTGCTGGACGTACAGCATCTTCGTGTACCAGAGCTTCGCGGCGGCGCGCGCGATACGGCTCTCGAGCATGGGGTGGGCCTCTTCCGTGCGATCGGCCGACACGTCCGGGCGGCCGGGCCGCTGCCATTCTCCTGAACGGAAGACCTGGACGACACGCCCCAGAGGGAGGGGCCGGGGTGGCCGGGGTACCCCCCGATCTGGTGGAATCACAGCGTGGGGATTTCGACGACGGTGACCGGCGTCGGCGGCTGGACGGTCGGGGCCGTCGTGGGGCGCCGGCCCGCGGGGGTCGCTCGCGACGCCGTGCATCCCGGCAGCGGCGCCAGGGCGGTGCTCGTCGTCGTCGACGACCGCTTCACGGGTCGCGGCCTGCCGGATGCGGAGACGGTCGGCCGCGCGGCGGCGGTCGGCTCCCCCGCGGTGATGCCGATGCTCGACGCGGGTCTGCTCGACGACGGCACCCGCTGGTACGTGACGCCGCCCGCGCCGGGCCCGGTGCTCGACCCGGGCGCGGGCTGCTCGCCCCGGCGCGCGGCGAGCATCGTCGAGTCCGTCGCCCGGGCGCTCGCCGCCGTGCACGAGGCCGGGCTGGTGCACGGCCTCGTCGGGGCGCGGTCGATCGTGCCCGCGCAGGGCCGCCACGCGGAGCGCCCGGTCAGCGCGACCCTCCTGCTCGACACCGGGGTCGCCCCGCTGCTCGGCGGGCGCGCTGCGGTGCTCGCCCAGGCCTCCGGCGTCTCCCTGCCGGCGGATCGGGGGCCCGAAGCCGACGTGCATGCGCTCGGCGCGGTGCTGCTGCGACTGCTCACCGCGGCGGCGCCCGCCGGCCCGGCGCTCGCCGCGCTCCCGGCCGCGCTGCGCGAGCTGCTGTCGGCGATGCTCGACGACGAGCCGGCGAACCGCCCCACCGCGGCCGCCGTCGCCCTGCGGCTGGCGGGCATGCGGGAGGTACTGCTCGGCACCGGGCCGATCGACGTGCCGGTGTCGTCGCGCCCCGCGCCGACGGCCGCCCTCGTGCCGGCCGCCGTCGTGCCGGCCGCGCCGGTCGTCGTGCCCGCGCCGGTGCCGGCGCCGCTCACGCTGGAGTCGCCGATCGTCGTGCCGCGCGGGGTGCAGCCGTCCGCGCCGTCGCTCTGGACGGGCCCCGTGGTCGTGCCCGCGGTCGAGCGGCCCCGCCGGCGCGCCCTGCGCCGCGTCGCGGTGCTCGCCGGCGGCGTCGGCATCGCCGGCCTGCTCATCGGGGTGGCGACGCATCTGCCGCTCGGTCACGGGACCGAGGAGCGCGCCCTCGCCGCGCCGATCGAGGGTGGCGTCCTCGCCGGCGCCGCGACCGGGTCGCCGTCCCTCGCGGTCTCCACAGCAGCTGCGCCGACGACCACGAGCGCCCCGGCGTCGGCTTCGGCCTCCGCGCGGGCCGCGATTGCGCCGGCGGCGTCCGGGAGGTCGTCGTCCACGAGCGCGTCGTCGGGCTCGACCGCGCCGACCCGGGCCACCTCGGCGTCCGCGACACCGAAGCGCAGCACCGCGACCTCCTCCGCGTCGCCCTCGCGCACGACGACGACGCGCGCCTCCTCGACGCCCGTCGCCACGTCGACCCCGACGGGCACGGCGACGGGCACGGCAGCGGCGACGACGCCGGCGGCGTCGTCGTCGTCATCGTCCACGACGCCGCCGACGACTCCGAGCAGTCCCCCGGCCACGTCGACGACCACGCCCCCGACCGCGACGAGCCCGGCGGCGTCCACCCTCGGGTCGATCCCCGCGACGTCCACACTGTCGTCGGTCGCGGCCGCGGCGACCTCGGCGACCCCCTAAGCCGCAGCGAGCGTCACGAAGCGGCGCAGCAGCAGGGCCGGTTCCGTCACCGTGGCGGAGCGGAGTCGCGCGGCGACGGCCTCGTACTCGGCCTCCGGGAAGTAGCCGTGGCGCTGGTACACCGCCGCCCGCCGGATGAAGTCGTCCGTCGTCGGCTCGGGGTGGAACTGGCTCGCGAGCACCGACCCGACCCGGTACAGCTGGACCGGGCTCACCTCGTTCGTCGCGAGCAGGACGGCGCCCGGCGGCGGGGCCGGCGCCGACTCCTTGTGCCCCGTGAGCGCGGTGAAGCGGTCCGGGAGCACACCGGCCACCTGGTCGTCCCGCCCGGCCGCCGTCAACCGGCTCTCGGCGGCGGACACGGGCTCGGGGTGCGTGCGGTCGACGACCCCGCCGAGCACGCGGGTGAGCACCCCGATCCCGTAGCAGGTGAAGAACACGGGCAGCCGCCGTTCGAGCGCGCGCTCCGCGAGCGCGGCGAGCTGCCGCTCCGCGAGCCGCTGCCCCGCCGACTTCGACGCCTCCGGATCCGAGACCGAGTAGGGGCTGCCGCCGACAATGACCCCCGCGCTCCGATCGGCGAGGTCCTCCGGCAGCACCTCGCGGTCGGCGCTGATCGCGACGAGGCGATCGCCGAGCCCGCTCGCGGCGCGCACCGAGGCGAGCTCGTCCCGCCTGGCATCCGCTTCGGGCCGCACCTGCAGCAGCACGAAGGGAACCGGCATGCCAGCAGGCTAGAACCGGGTGAGGGACGCGTGAGCGGCGAGCGCAACAGGAGGTCACACGTGCGGCGGGTGGAGCTCGAGCGACCGGCGGGCGGCGTGCTCCTCGGCTACGACACCGGGCCGACGGGTCGAGCGGACGAGCTGGTCGTGTTCTGGCACGGCGGGACGCCGAACACCGGGGAGCCGCCCGGGCCGCTGCTCGGCGCCGCCGGTGCGCTCGGCCTCCGGCTGCTCGGTGCCGACCGGCCCGGCTACGGCGGCACCTCCCGGGACCCGGACGCCGACGTCGCCGACGTGGTACCCGATGTGCTCGCGGTGGCGGACGCGGTCGGCGTCACCCGGTTCGCGGTGCTGGGCCACTCGGGCGGCGGGCCGCGCGCGCTCGCCTGCGCCGCGCTCGCCCCCGATCGGATCCTCGCCGCCGTCGCGGTGTCCTCGCCCGCACCCCCCGATGCGGACGGGCTCGACCGCTTCGCCGGCATGGCGCCCGGCATCGCGGCGGAGCAGCGTGCGGTCGCGGCCGGTCGGACGGCGCTCGCGGCGCACCTCGCCCGCGACGAGTTCGACGAGCGCGCGTTCACCGCGGACGACCGGGCCGCGCTGCAGGGCCGGTGGTCGTGGTTCGGCCCGAACGTCGCCGCCGCGACCCCGCCCGGCTCGCAGGGGCAGGCGGACGACCTCCTCGCCGCCGGTCGCGACTGGGGCTTCGATCCGCGGACGACGCGGGTGCCTGTGCTGCTCGTGCACGGCGGCGCGGACCGCATGGTGCCCGCCGCCCACAGCGCCTGGCTGGCTGCCAGGATCCCGGGGGCCGAGCTTCGTGTCGTGCCGGAGGCAGGGCACCTGTCGGTGCTCCTGGACGTCGACCGGCTGCTCGCCGACCTCCGCCGGCTGGCGGAGCGCGCGACCGCCTGACCGCCCGCATGGACGACCCGGGCGGCGTCCAGGGCCTGCCGACCCGCGGCGATCGCGTCGCATCGGGCGGCCGGGCGTCCTGCACGCGACGCGCCGGGGTCGTGCGGCGTGGGTACTCCGCGGCCCGGGGCCCCCCCGCGGGCCACGCCGGATCAGCCGCGCACGCGGCGGACGCGGATGCGGCCCCTGGGCGGCTGGAGGGTCGCGAGCTCGATCCGGATCCGCTCGTCGAGTCGACGGAGCACCCGGGTCCTGCCGACGAGGTCCGGATCCCGCGCGAGCCATCGCACGAGTGCGGCGCACGTCTCGAGGCGGTCCCGCGCCTCGTCCACCGGCCGCGGCCGGTACAGGGGGTCGACGAGGTACCGCTGCAGCACCGTCGGGAGCGCGGTCACCGGCAGCACGCGGCCGACGGCGGCGACCGGGTCGAACTGCCGTTCCAGGTCGACGAGCACCCGGTCGTCCGGGGCGAGCGTCTCGGGTTCGGTGAGCTCGACCGCGAGGCGCAGGTCCGCCTCCGCCCGGTCGATCCTGTCGCGGCGGACACCGGCCGCGCCGCGACGGCGGTCGGCGAAGAACGCCGAGAGGACGAGGTCCGCGGTGGGGAGGGCGCGCACACCACGAACATGGCCGATCCGCCCGGGAGACCCCTGAGCGCGCGGCGCGGCGCTCGCAGGGCGACCCGCGATGATGGAGGCGTGCGCTCGCTGGACCGGCACGACGACTACGACCGCGGGACGATCCCGGACGGCTCCCTCGATGCGGACCCCATCCGGCAGTTCAGGAGCTGGCTCGCGGAGGCGGAGGCCGCAGGCCTGCCGGAACCGAACGCCATGGTGCTCTCGACGGTCGGCCACTCCGGCCCGACGTCCCGGACCGTGCTGCTGAAGGGCCTGATCGGCGGCCGGTTCGAGTTCGTCACCAACGCCGGCTCGCGGAAGGGCGCCGCGCTCGCCTCGGACCCGCGCGTGGCGCTCCTGTTCCCCTGGTACGGCCTGCAGCGGCAGGTCCTCGTCGACGGCGACGCGGTGGCCGCCCCCGAGACGACGAGCGACGCCTACTGGGCGACGCGGCCCCGCGGCAGCCGCATCGGCGCCTGGGCGAGCCGCCAGTCCGAGCCGATCGCGGACCGCGCGGCGCTCGAGACCAGGGTCGCCGCGGCCGAGGCGCGGTTCGCGGGCACCGTGGAGGTGCCGCGGCCGCCGTTCTGGGGCGCATGGCTCGTGACGCCGCGGCGCATCGAGTTCTGGCAGGGGCGGCCGTCCCGCATCCACGATCGGTTCGCCTACACCCCCGCGGGTGACGGCTGGGAGCGCGTCCGCCTCCAGCCGTGAGCGCTTTCTCAGCGGATCGATGGGTTGTATCCAGCTCCGCCTGGGCGGGTCGGCAGCGTCCGCCGAGCGCGCGCCCGCAAGGTGGATGCATGCCGATCGAGCTCCGGGACAGGATCCAGCGTCCTTCGACCACCGCGCAGGTGTGCGCCGCGGACGGCATGCCGCTCTACCCGACGATCGTCGGGCCGCGCTGCCCGGTCTGCGGAGCGGCGACGCCCCGCTGATCGCGCAGACTGGGGCCGATGACGCCCGACGAGCTCCGCTGGTGGTTCGAGGACTACCTCGACGCCTGCAACCGGCACGATCTGGCCGGCATCCGCGAGCTCGTCGCCCCCGACGTCCGCCGTGCGGGCGCGCCGGGCGGTGCGGACGCCTGGGTGCGGGACGTCGAGACGGTGCTCACCGCCTTCCCCGACTACCGGTGGAAGCGCATCGCGGTCCTGGTGGAGGGCGATCGGCTCGCCGCCCACCTCCGCACCCGCGGCACGCACCGCGGTGCGTTCCACGGCGTCCGCCCCACCGGTCGGCACGTCGGGATCGCGGCGTTCGGCTTCTACCGGATCGCCGGCGGACGCGTCACGGAGTACGCCGGCACCGGCGACGACGCGGCGCTGCTCGCGCAGCTGCTCGCCTGATCAGGCGAGGCCGAGCACCTTCAGCAGGCGACGGCCGGGGCCCTGCGTGACCGCGCCGCACCCGGCGAGGGCGAGCTCGATGCGGTGGGTCGCCGGGAGCACGTCGAGGTGCCGCAGCTCCCGTGCGAGGTGCCGGGTGAGCGCCGCGCAGGTGTCGAGCTCGATGCGCCGTGCGGCACCCCGCGTCGGACGCACCTCCAGGTGCGCGAGGTACGCCTCGAGCACGAGCAGCAGCCCGGACGCCGGCATGACGCGGGCGACCGCGCCCTCGACCCCGAACTGACGCTCGGCGTGCACGAGCACCTGCTCGTCGTCGGTGAGCACGAGCTCCGCCGTGCGCTCGACGGCGAGCCGCAGTGCCCGCTCGGCACGGTCGATGCCGGCCAGCCGGTGCCCCGTCGCGCCCCGCCGCCGGTCGGCGAAGAAGTCGTCGAGGGACTCGGCGGCGGAGAGGGTGCGCGGCATGCGGCCATCATGGCGTATCCCCCACGTGGGGGTCACGTCACGATCTCGTCGCGAACGGGGGACATGGCGTGTCGGGCAGGCGAGGTGCAGGAGGAACCGCGATGGGACGACTGGACGGCACGGTGGCGCTCGTGACGGGCGCGAGCAGCGGCATCGGTGCGGCGACGGCGGAGGTGCTCGCCGCGGAGGGCGCGCGGGTGGTGCTCGCCGCGAGGCGGCGGGACCGGCTCGAGGCCCTCGCCGCGACCCTCGACGGCGACCCGGTCGTGCTGGAGGCCGACATCACGGAGCCGGGGCAGGCGGCCTCCGTCGTCGCGCAGGCGGTGGAGCGGACCGGTCGGCTCGACATCGTCGTGAACAACGCCGGCGTGATGCTCCTGGGGCCGGCCGTCGGCGCGCCGCTCGAGGAATGGGACCGGATGGTCGCCCTGAACGTCCAGGCCGCGCTGCACGTCACCCACGCGGCGCTCCCCCACCTCCTCGAAGCCGCCGCCACCGCCCCCCGCGGGGTGAGCGACCTCGTGATGGTGAGCAGCACGGCCGGTCGCGCGGCGCGCTCCGGTTCCGGCGTCTACAACCTCACGAAGTTCGGCCTCGGGGCCTTCTCGGAGGCGCTCCGCCAGGAGGTGACCAGGCGTCATCTGCGCGTCGGGCTGATCGAGCCGGGCGCGACCGCCACCGAGCTCCGGAGCCACCTCCGCGAGGAGCAGCGCAGGGCGCAGGAGGAGCGCTTCCGCACCATGGAGCCGCTGCAGGCGGCGGACGTCGCGGACGCGGTGCGCTACATGGTGACGCGGGACCGCCGCACGGCGATCAGCGAGCTGACGATCCGTCCGACGGAGCAGGAGAGCTGAGCCCGGTCAGCGGCCGAGGAGGCGCTGGAGCAGGCCGCGCCGCGGTGCGGGCGCGTCGACGGGCACGTCCGCAGGTGCGGGCACGGTCGGAGCGGCGGCCGCCTCCGGCGCCGCCTCCTGCACCGCCGTCGGCGCGGCGGTCGGGGTCGCGGCTGCCGGAGTCGGCACGGGCGGCCTGGACGCGGTCCTGAGCCGTCGGCCGAGACCCGCGATGTGCCCGCTCGCGTCGAAGCGCACCTGGAGGGAGCCGTCCGCGAGGGTCAGCTCCTCCACGCCCTCCCCCACCGCGGTGATGCCGACACCGCGCTGCTCGGCCCAGGCCGTCAGGGCCCGGTGGTGGTCGCTCGCGCCGCCGCCCGCGAGCGCGCTCGTGACGACCCCGACCGCGCGGGCCACGGTCGGGGCGGGCAACGCCAGGGACGCGTCGTCGAGCAGCAGCCACGCCCGGGTGTCCCCGTTGCCGATCGCCGTCGCATGGTGCGCGGTCACGCCCGTCACGGCCTTGACCGCGTCGACCAGCCGCTCCGCGAGCCCGTCCTCGAGCGGGAGGGAGGCGGTCGTGAACTCGGGGATCGTGTAGCGCTCGCCGAGCGCGCGCACGCGCTCGCTGCGGCGGACGAACGGGGCCGGGAACCCGGTCGGGTTCTCCCACCCCCACAGCCAGGTGCCGTGCTCGGGCGAGGACGTCCCGATCAGGTGCGCCCGGACGCTGCGCTCGACGCCGTCGGCACCGGCGAAGACGAAGCGGGACGCCGCCGTGTCCACCCGCCAGCGCCGGATCCCGAGCGCGTCGGCGAGATGCGCCTGGTGCTCGCGGGAGACGAACGCGCCGGCGTCGGCGAGCGTGGCGAGATCGACCGCGGGCACCGGCCGACCGTACGTCACCTCGGGTCGGCCGGGGCGCCTGCCGCGCGGACGGCGGTCAGACCGCGAACCGCGCGCCGGCGACCACGCCGAGCAGCCGCATCCGCTCCGCCGCCTCCGCACCGCGCGGCGTGAGCACGAGCAGGGTCTGCGCCTGGTCCTCGGTGAACAGGGCCTGGCAGTCCACCTCGATCGGGCCGACCTCCGGGTGCATGAGCGTCTTGCGGTCGTCGAACCGGCGGTGCACCTCGTGCAGCGACCACAGGTCGCGGAACTCCGCGCTCCGGTCGAGCAGGTCGTCGAGGACCGCCTGCCCCCGCGCGCCCGCGGCCATCGCGGCGCGCAGCTGCGCGACCTGCAGGCGGCTCTGCCGGTCCCGGTCCTCCTCCGGGTAGCGGAGCCGCTCGCCCGGGTCGGTGAACCAGCGGTGGATGGCGCTGCGGGCCAGCCCCGTGTGGCGCGTCCCGTCCCCGAGCAGCGCGATCGCGAGTCGGTTCTGCGCGAGTGTCTCGCCGAGATCGGAGAGCACCAGGGCTGCGGCGTCGTCGAGCCGGTCGAGCACCCGCAGCAGCGGGGGTGCGACGTGGTCCCGGCGCAGGGTCCGCGCGGGCGGGGTGTGGCCCGCCAGCCGGTACAGGTGGTCGCGCTCGTCGAGCGTGAGCCGGAGCCCCCGCGCGATCGCGGTGAGCATCTGCTCGGACGGCTGCGGCCCGCGCTGCTGCTCGAGTCGCGTCAGGTAGTCCGCGGACATGCCGACGAGCTGGGCCACCTCCTCCCGGCGCAGGCCCGGGGTGCGGCGCCGGACCCCGTCCGGCAGGCCCACATCGGCCGGGCGCAGCGCCTCGCGGTGCCGGCGCAGGAAGTCGGCGAGCTGCGGGCGGTCCATGCTCCGATGCTGGCCGACACCCGGCCGGACCGCGAGCGCCGTCCTGGGACCGCCGATCCCCCGATGACCGCTCCCTTCCGCCCGCGCCGGGCCGCGAGCAGGCTCGAGGCATGCGCGACACGGACAACACGATCTTCCTTCCCGGCGGCACGAGCGGACTCGGTCGCGGGCTCGCCGAGCGGTTCGCGGCACGAGGCGACCGGGTCGTCATCGGCGGCAGGCGGCAGGACCTGCTCGAGCGCATCGCGGCCGGCTCGGACCGGATCGAGGCGGTCCGCATCGACATGAGCGACCCGGCATCGATCCGCGACGCGTCGGCGGAGGTGCAGGAGCGGTTCCCGGAGACGAACGTCCTGCTGGCGATGGCAGGGATCATGCGGCCCGAGGACGTGACGACCGGCGCGTTCCTCGAGACCGCGGAGGCGACGATCGCGACGAACCTGCTCGGCCCGATCCGGTTGTGGGCCGCCTGGGCGGACTTCCTCACGGCGAAGGACGACGCGACGCTGATCACCGTGTCGTCGGGCCTCGCCTTCACCCCGCTGGCCCTGACGCCGACGTACGACGCCACGAAGTCGGCGATCCACGCCCTCTCCGACGCCTGGCGGCTGCAGCTCGTGGGCCGCGTCCAGGTGATCGAGCTGGTCCCGCCCGCCGTGCAGACCGACCTGATGCCGGGGCCGAGCACCGCGCAGGCCATGCCGCTCGAGGCCTACCTCGACGAGACGATGCAGCTGCTCGAGACGCGACCGGACGCGGAGGAGATCCTCGTGGAGCGGGTGCTGCCCCTCCGGTTCTCCGAGCGGGACGGCGCCCGCGCCGACCTCATGCGGATGCTCGCCGGCACCCACTGAGCCCTCAGGCGAGGGCGGCGGTGTCGCGGACGAGCTGCGCCACGAGCGCCGGACGCTCGAGCATCGGCAGGTGGGCGACGCCCTCGAGCACGCGCACGCGGGCGTTCGGGAGACGGTCCGCCGCGAGGGCGTAGAAGGGCTGGTCGGGCGGCAGGTCCAGCTCGCCCCAGGTCGCGAGGACGGGCGCGGCGACCTCCCCGAGCCGGTGCCAGGCGTCGATGCCGGCTCCGCCCGCCTCGAGGTCGACCCCTGCGGCGAGCAGCGGCCGGTTCATGGCTGCGGCGAGCTCCCTGGCCGGGCCGCCGACGCGTCCCTCCTGCGCCGTCGGCCCGTCGAGCCAGAGGTGCAGCTGGAGCCGGACCTGCTCCTCCACGTCGTCCGCCTGCTCCGCCCGATCGATGGCGGACAGCAGGGTGCCGGTCGCCCCGTCCGGCGTCCACGCGATCGCCTCGCCCTCGTCGGTCATGCCGCTCACGGCCGCGCCGATCAGCAGCACCGCGCCGACCCGCTCCGGCGCGGCGAGCGCGAGGTCCAGGGCGAGCGCCCCGCCCATCGAGCTGCCGACGATCACGGCGCGCTCCGCGCCCGCGGCGTCGAGCACCGCCAGCAGGTCGTCGAGGTGGGTGGCGCTGCCGCCCGACGGCGTCTGCCCGTATCCGCGCCGGTCGTAGGCGACGAGGTCGAGCGCGTCGTCCGCCAGCTCGTCCATCACGCCCGACCAGGCGCGCCGGTCCGCCACCCCGGCGTGCAGGAGGACGACGACCGGCGCGCCCGGCCACCGGCGTCGTTCCCCGGCGAGGACCGCGCCGTCCGGGGCGTGCACATCGAACCGTTCGGTCGTCATGAGGCGACCCTGCCACCACGCGCCGACGACGCGAACCGGCCGTGGGCGCTCGCGGGTCCGCCAGGTGCGGCAGAGTGGGCACGCGCCCCCGTGGGGGCGCTCCGACGAGAGGATCCGCGTGCCCAGCCCGATGCTGTTCCTGCTGCTCGACGCCGGGCTGCCCTCCTGGCGGTGGGACGGCGTCGCCGCAGCGCTCGGCGACCGCTTCGAGGTCGTCGTGCTCGACGCCCAGGACGCCGAGCAGGTCGCCGACGCGATCCGGCGCCGTGCACCGGACGCGTGGCTGATCGCCGGCGCGGGCGCCGGCGCCCGCGTGGCAGCGGTGGTGACGGCGTGGGGCGAGGGAGCCGAGCACGGGCTCATCCCGCCTGCGAGCCTCCTGCTCGTCGGATCGGCTGCGACCGAGGACGACCTCGCCGGCGTGCGGCGCACCCCGACGACCCGTCTCGACGACGAGCACGACCTCGTCGACCGCATCGACGCGGTCTGGGCGGAGGCGCGCGATCACCAGGCGCTGCCCGCCGCGTTCGCCCGCCTGATCGCCTCCGACCGGGTGGCCGCGCGGACCCGCAGGGCCATGATGCGGCGCTTGGATCCGCCCGGGGACGCGCCGCGAGCCCTCTCCGCGGCCCAGCGCGAGCTGCTCAGCGCGGTGCTCGCCCGCGTGCTGCCGCAGCGGGGCACCGATCTCGACCTCGCGGACCGCATCGACGTCGGGCTCGCGGCCGGCCCAGGCGACGGCTGGCGGTACGCCGAGCTGCCGCCCGACGCCGAGGCCTGGCGGCGGGGGCTCGACACGATCGCGGCCGTCGTGCCCGGATTCGCATCCCTCCCTGCCGCGGAGCAGGACGCCGTCATCGACCGGATCGCGGACGGCGGCATCGGTTCGGAGGCGCAGGGGCTGCTCACGGGACGACAGATGGCCCTCTGGTGCACGGACCTGCAGGCGGAGGCGGTCAGGGCCTGGCTGTCGCACCCGGCGGCCCAGGCGTGGATCCGCTACGACGGGTTCGCCGACGGCGGCGACGGCCCGGACAAGGAGGGCTTCCGCACCACGCACGCGGGCGAGTGGGAGCCGTGGCAGCGCGACTGGCGCACCGGAGAGGAGCTGCGGGCGTGAACCTGACGGGGATGCGGCGGTACGCCGAGACCGAGGAGGTCGACGCGGTCGTCATCGGCACCGGCGCAGGCGGCGCACCGATCCTGGCGCGGCTCGCGCAGGCCGGGCTCGCGGTGGTCGCGCTCGAGGCGGGGCGGAACTGGGATCCGGCTGACCACACGCCCGACGAGGTCGATGCGGGGAGCATCTACTGGCTCGGCGAGCGGCTCTCCGGCGGCACCGATCCGGAGGCGTTCGGCGGCAACAACTCCGGGATCGGGGTCGGCGGCTCCACCCTGCACTGGGGCGCGTTCTGCCCGCGGCCGGACGAGCGCGACCTGCGGCTCGCGACCGATCAGGGCGTGGGCGTCGACTGGCCGCTCACCCATGCCGAGCTGCTGCCGTACATCGAGGAGGTCGAGCGGTTCATCCAGGTCTCCGGACCGGCCGACTACCCGTGGGACCCCGCCCGCCGCTACCCGCTGCCGCCGGTCGCGAGGAACGCCTCCGCCGACGCGATGGCGCGCGGCTGCGAAGCGCTCGGGATCCGGTACACGGACTCCCCCGCCGCGATCGTGTCGCGCGATGTCGACCAGCCGCACTTCGGCCTGCGGCGGGGCGCGATCAACAGCGGCGCCACGCATCAGGGCGACCGCGTCGCCTCCAAGGCCTCGATGGATGTGACGTACCTGCCGCTCGCGGTGGCGCACGGTGCCGAGATCCGCCCGGAGGCGATGGTCCACGGTCTCGAGCGTGACGCCGCCGGCCGCATCACCGCGGTGGTGTACCGCCAGGGCGGCGTGGACCACCGGCAGCGGACGCGGAACGTGTTCCTCTGCGGGGGCGGCGTCGAGTCGGCCCGGCTCCTCCTGAACCTCGGCCTCGCGAACTCGAGCGGGCAGGTGGGGCGGAACTACCTGGCGCACCCCGCCGCCCAGGTGTGGGGCCGGTTCGAGGAGCCGATGCGGATGTGGCGCGGGTGGCCGTCGTCGCTGATCTCCGAGGACACCGTGCGGCCGGAGGGCGCCGACTTCGCCGGCGGGTACCTGATGCAGAGCCTCGGCGTGCTGCCCGTCACGCTCGCGACGACCATGGCCCGCTCGGGCATCCGCGGCGAACGGCTCATGGACCTGCTCGACGGCTACGACCACTTCGCCGGCATCGGCGTGAACGGCGAGTGCCTGCCGAGCGAGGCGAACCGCCTCACCCTCGTCGACGAGACCGACGAGGTGGGGCTGCGCAAGGCGCGCATCGACTTCTCGTACGGCGACAACGAGCGCGCGCTCGAGGCGCACGCGATCGCGACGATGCGCGCGATCTGGGAGGCGGCGGGCGCGAAGGACGTGTTCGTGCTCGCCCGGTCTGCGCACGCCGAGGGCACCCTGCGGATGGGCGACGACCGCGAGTCGGCGGTCGTCGACCGGAACGGGCGGTCGTTCGACATCGACAACCTCTACGTCTGCGACAACTCGGTCTTCCCGAGCTCGCTGATCGCCAACCCGGCGCTCACGATCATGGCGCTGGCCCTCAGGACCGCGGACCGCTTCCTCAGCCGGTAGCGCGCATCCGGGGTGGTCTCGAGGCTCGCTGGCGCTCGCACCTCGACCAGCGGGGTGCGCGCTCGCTCCCAGGGCCGGTGTCGGCGGGATGCGGGATGCTCGAAGGCCCCTGCGAGGAAGGACGATGCATGCACGAAGCGCGCGAGGACCGGTACGACGGCACGATGCGGTACCGGCGGAGCGGCCGGTCCGGCCTGGACCTGCCGATGCTGTCGCTCGGGCTCTGGCAGAACTTCGGCGACGACCGGCCGTTCGCGCTCCAGCGCGACATCGTGCTGCGCGCCTTCGACCTCGGCATCACGCACCTCGATCTGGCGAACAACTACGGCCCTCCCTACGGCGCCGCGGAGCGGAACGCCGGCCGGCTCCTCGCGACCGACCTGCGGCCGTACCGCGACGAGCTGGTCGTGTCGACGAAGGCCGGCTGGGACATGTGGCCCGGCCCGTACGGGCAGGGCGGCGGCGGCCGGAAGTACCTGCTCGCCTCCCTCGACCAGTCGCTCGAGCGGCTGGGGCTCGAGTACGTCGACATCTTCTACTCGCACCGGTACGACCCCACGACGCCGCTCGAGGAGACCGCGGCGGCGCTCGCGACCGCGGTGCGGCAGGGCAAGGCGCTGCACGTGGGGATCTCCTCCTACACCGCGGAGGACGCGAGGACGATGGCGGGGCTGCTGCGGGAGCTCGGGACGCCGCTGCTCATCCACCAGCCGTCGTACTCGATGCTGAACCGCTGGATCGAGACCGAGGGGCTGCTGGACGCCGCCGCCGACGAGGGCTTCGGCGTGATCGGCTTCACCGCTCTGGCGCAGGGCCTGCTCACCTCGCGGTACCTGGGCGGGATCCCGGAGGGGTCCCGTGCGGCGGCCGGCGGCTCGTTCGATCCCGCATGGCTCGACGACGCGATGGTCCAGCGGCTACGCGGTCTGCACGCGATCGCCGAGGAGCGCGGGCAGACCCTCGCGCAGCTCGCCCTCGCGTGGGCGCTCCGCGACGAGCGCGTCACGAGCCTCGTGATCGGCGCCTCCTCGGTGGCGCAGCTGGAGCAGAACGTCGGCGCGCTCGAGGCGCCGCCGCTCACCGCCGACGAGCTCGCGCGGATCGACGCGCTCCTGCCCGACGACGCGGGCGTGGACCTCTGGCGGGACGCGCGGCTCGGGCGGCTGTGAGGACCCGCCGCGCGCAGGTCGGTCGCAAGCGGCGCGGCTAGCGTCGCCGGGTGGTCATCTGGGGCGTCGCGGCGGCGCTCGTCGGGGCCGTGATGCTCGCGCTCGGGGCCCAGTTCCAGGGCAGGGGCGTCCGGTCGTTCGAGCGCGAGGAGGAGCGGTTCGGGCTGCACCGGCTGCTCCGGCTGTTCACGAGCGGCGGCTGGCTGCTCGGCTCCGGGTTCCTCGCGCTCGCGGTGCTGCTGCAGCTCGTCGCCCTGCTGCTCGCCCCGCTGCCCGTGGTGCAGCCGGTCGGGGTGCTCTCGCTCGTCGTCACGGCGCTGCTGAACCGGCGGCTGGCGCACGCGCGCCTGCCCCGCACGGGCATCATCGGGGTCGCCCTCGCGATCGTGGGGACCGCTGCGTTCGTCGCGACGGCGTCGGTCGCGACCACGAGCCCGCCCCAGCCGCCGCAGCGGGTCGTCCCCGTGCTCGTCCTCGTCGGCGTCGTGCTGCTCGTGCTGCTCGTCGGCTACGCCCTGCTCCGGAACCGCGTGCCCACGGTGGCGTTCGCAGTCGCCGGCGGCATCTGCTTCGGCTTCGTCGTCACGCTGATGAAGGTCGTGCTGGATCGCTGTTCCACCGCGGTGCAGCACGGGAACCTGTTCGACGCGACCGCCCCGTTCACGGCCCTCGTCGGCGCGGGCGCCGCGCTCGCCGGGATCGCCGGCATCTCCCTCGTGCAGCGCGCCTACGCCTCCGGGTCCGCGGACATCGTGGTCGCCGCGCTCACCGTCGTCGACCCGCTCGTCGCGGCCTCGCTCGGCATCGCCCTGCTCGCCCAGGCCCGCAACGCGCCGCTCTGGAGCTTCGCGGTGTTCGGGCTCGCCGAAGCGGTGGCCGTGACCGGGGTGGCCCTGATGGCCACGCACCCTCCGGTCCCGGAGGCCGAAGCCGTCCCGACACGCCCGGACCCTGCTGCTGCGCGCCCCTGAACCGGAGGGCAGCGGCTCGGCACCGCGGGCGCGAGCGGCCACGATGGAGCCGTGACGACGGTGCCGGACGCCCATGCTCGCCCTCGTCGAGGGCTCTTCCTGCCCCCGTTCGACGCGTTCGCGGACCCGCGGGTCGTCGCGGACGTCGCCGCCCTGGCCGAGGAGGCCGGCTGGGACGGCGTCTTCGTGTGGGACCACGTGCGCTACTCGCCGCCGGTCGCCGCGATCGCGGACCCGTGGATCTGCTGCGCTGCGATCGCTGCGCGCACCGAGCGCATCCTGTTCGGACCGATGGTGACCCCGCTCCCCCGCCGCAGGCCGCACGTCGTCGCCCGCCAGGCCGCGAGCCTCGATCTGCTGTCCGGCGGGCGGCTCGTGCTCGGGTTCGGCAGCGGCGACGACTGGCTCGGGGAGATGAGCCGCTTCGGCGACGAGGCGGACGCGAAGGTGCGCGGCGACATGCTCGACGAGGGCCTCGACGTGCTCACGGGGCTGCTCTCCGGACACCTCGTCGAGCACCTCGGCCGCCACTACCGCGCGGAGGATGTGCGGTTCCTGCCCGCGCCGGAGCGGCCGATCCCGATCTGGATCGCGGGCCGCTTCGGCCGCACCAAGCCGCTTCGGCGCGCCGCCGGCTACGACGGCGCGTTCGTCATCGGCTACCCGGGGCCGGAGGGGGTGGCGGTCGTGCGCGAGACGCTCGCGGCGGAGCGGCACGACCTCTCCGGGTTCGACGTCGTGGTCGACGTCCCGGCCGACACGGACGTCGAGCCGTGGCTGGCGAGCGGCGCGACCTGGGTGCTGACCCGGTTCGGCCCGTACGGCCTCGACGTCGACGCCGTGCGCGCGGTGGTGGCCGCGGGGCCGTGAGGCTCAGCCCTCCTCGGTCTGCAGCTCGTCCTCCCGGTGCGCTACCTGCCGCTCGACGCGGCGGTCGGGGATGAGCCACATGGCCGCCACGACGGCGTAGACGAGGACGCCGAGCCACGGGGCGACGTACGAGAGCCCGATGCCGAGCACGTAGAGCACGGGCGACGCCTTGCCCTTGACGTCCCGGCCGACCGCCGCCGCGAGCCTGGAACGGGGTCCCTCCGCGTGGATCAGCGTCCGCTGCAGCAGAAAGTAGGCGCCCGCCGCGAGCAGCAGCACGACGCCGTACGCGGCGACCGGCACGGGCGACACCGCCTCCCGATGCGCCGTCTCGGCGATCCACTCCTCGCTCATCCAGCCGGTGATGAACGGGACGAGCGAGAGCCAGAACAGCAGGTGCAGGTTGGCCCAGAGCACGCCCCCGCTGACCCGGCGGACGGCCTGGAACATGTGGTGGTGGTTGTTCCAGTAGATGCCGAGGTAGACGAAGCTCAGCAGGTACCCGAGCAGCACCGGCACGTCGTGCCCGAGCGCACGCCAGTCCGCGCCCGCCGGCTTCGGCAGCTCGAGGACCATGATCGTGATCAGGATCGCCAGCACGCCGTCGCTGAACGCCTCCACCCGGCCCGTGCGCATGCCGTGACGCTAGCGGTGACGCGGGCGCACGGTGCGCGGCGCGTACGCTGGATCCGTCGACCGCCGGGACGGCGGAGGGAGGCGGCATGGCCGCCGGAGTGGACGCGCTGCAGACGCGACCGGGTGTTCTCGCCCGGCTCGGCACCGTCGTCGTGACCGCGGTGCGCTGGGTCGGACGCCTGCGCGGCGACCGCGTGCTGCCGGGAGCGGCGCTGCTCGCCGCCGTCGTCCTCGTGCTCGTCGAGACGTTCCTCGTCGCGGCGCCGTACCTGCCCCTGCCGCTCGCGTTCGCCATCGTGATCGTCCATGTCGGCGCCGTTCCGGTGGCGCTGCGGATCCCGAACGTCGCCGCGCCGCTCTCCCTGGTCGCCGCGCTCACGCTCCAATGGCTGTCGGCAGGCACGGGCTCGATGCTCTGGCCGTGGTCGCCGGTGCTCATCGTCACGCAGTGCCTCGTGCTCGGCGCGGTCGCGGCCCGCACGACGCTGCCCGTCGCGCTGCTGCACTGGCTCATCGCCGTCGTGCTCTCGGCCGTGCTCGCCGCGGTCCTGCGCCCCGCGTCCGGCGACGAGACCTCCGCCGACGTCGCCGTGTTCGGCAGCATCTCCGCGGCCCTCATCGTCGTCGCCCTGCTGCTCCTGCAGTGGCGGCGGGTCCGCTCCGAGCTGGTGCACGAGCGGCGGATGGCCGCCGAGGAGGCGGAGCGGCGCCTCCTCGCGGAGGAGCGCACCCGGATCGCCCGCGAGCTGCACGACGTCGTGGCGCACAGCCTCTCCATCATCACCGTGCAGTCCTCGACGGCGCGGTTCCGCCACCAGGGCTTCAGCCCCGAGGCCGCAGCCGAGTTCGACCGCATCGCCGCGCAGTCGCGGGAGGCGCTCGACGAGATGCGGGGGCTGCTCCGCGTGCTCCGCGGTGCGGACGAGGATGCGGAGCGACGGCCGCAGCCCGGCCTGCTCGACGTCGAGGAGCTCGTCGCGCAGGCGCACCGCGCCGGCACCTCGATCGTCTTCGAGCAGCCCGCAGGGCCGTGGACGGCCGGCGTCGGGCCGCTCACCGGCCTCACCGCCTACCGGATCGCGCAGGAGGCGATGAGCAACGCCATCCGGCACGCTCCCGGCTCCGACGTCGTGGTCGCGCTCGCGCGGATGGGGGACGACATCACCGTGTCGGTGGTCAACACCGCGACGGGCGAACCCGCCGTCGACAGCCGGTCCGGGCACGGGCTCGTCGGCATGACGGAGCGGGCCGCGATCGCGGGCGGGACCGTCCGGTTCGGGCCGACGGAGGAGGGCGGCTTCGCCGTCGAGGCGCGGCTGCCCGTCTTCGTGCGGTCGGGGGTCCCCGCGTGAGCGTGCGGGTCCTGGTCGTCGACGACCAGGCGATGGTGCGCGCGGGCTTCGCAGCGCTGCTCGATGCGCAGCCCGACATCGAGGTCGTCGGGCAGGCGGCCGACGGGGCGGAGGGCGTCCGGCTCGCAGCCGAGACGCGACCCGACGTCGTGCTCATGGACGTGCGCATGCCGGTCCTCGACGGCATCGAGGCGACCCGCACGATCCTCGCGGACCGGGGCGCGCCGCCGCCGAAGATCGTCGTGCTGACGACCTTCGACGTCGACGACTACGTGCTCGAGGCGCTCCGCGCGGGCGCGAGCGGCTTCCTGCTCAAGGACGCGCTGCCGGACGACCTCGTCGAGGCCGTCCGCATCGTCGCCCGCGGGGACGCGCTGCTCTCGCCGAGCGTCACGCGACGCCTCATCGAGCGCTTCGCGGCGCGTCCGACGGGGACGACCGCGATCGGCTCGGACCTCGACGTGCTCACGGATCGGGAGCGGGAGGTGCTCCGCGAGGTGGCGCAGGGCCGCAGCAACGGCGAGATCGCCGCGGTCCTCTTCATCGCCGAGCAGACCGTGAAGAGCCACGTCAGCCGAGTGCTGACGAAGCTCGGCCTCCGCGACCGCGCGCAGGCCGTGGTCGTCGCATACGAGTCCGGTCTGGTCGTCCCCGGCGACTGACGCGCAGGACGCGCCGGAGGCAGTACCCCGGTACGGGCCGCAGGACGGCTCCGCGGAGGGATTCGTCGCGGTCGCCGGATCCGTACCGTCCGGAGTGTGACCACCACCGCACCTCCCCCCTTCCGCACGACGCTCCCCCGCCGGGCGCCGAAGGGCGGCGCGCAGGCGGCGCACGCGAGCGACTACACCGAGCTGTCCCGCCGCGTGAAGGCGGCCGGGCTGCTCGAGCGCCGCCACGCCTCGTACGTGCTGCGGACCGTCCTGCTCGCGGTCGCGCTCGGCGTCGGCATCGCCGCCGCCGTCCTCGTCGGCCACTCCTGGTGGCAGCTCGGCGTCGCCGCCTGGTTCGGCGTCGTCTTCGCCCAGGCCGGGTTCCTCGCGCACGACGCGGCCCACCGCCAGGTGTTCGAGTCCGGGAAGCGCAACGAGTGGTTCTCGCGGATCGTCGCGAACCTCGTCGTCGGGCTCGGCTACGGCTGGTGGATGCAGAAGCACACGCGCCACCACGGGAACCCGAACACGCTCGGCAAGGACATGGACCTCGACCCGAACCTGATCGTGTTCACGGAGGAGGACGCCGCCGCCCGATCGACCGGCGTCGGCGCGTGGCTGCGCCGCCGGCAGGGCTGGCTGTTCCTCCCCGCGATGACGCTGACGGGTCTCGACCTGCACGTGAAGACCATCCGCATGCTCCTCTCCGAGGAGAGCGTGAAGCACCGCGGCGTCGAGGCGCTGCTGCTCACCGTGCGCCTCCTGGGCCTGCCCGCGCTGCTCGTCCTGAGCGCCGGGCCGGTCATCGGCCTCGTCGCTCTCGCCGTCCAGGTGCTGCTCTTCGGCTTCCTGCTCGGCGGCGCCTTCGCCCCGAACCACATCGGCATGCCCACCATCGCCCGCACGCAGAAGGTCGACTACCTCCGCCGCCAGGTGCTCACCTCCCGCAACATCACCGGCGGCCCCGTCGTCGACTTCCTGATGGGCGGGCTGAACCACCAGATCGAGCACCATCTGTTCCCGAGCCTGCCGAGCGCGAACCTGCGGCGCGCGCGCACGATGATCCGCGAGTACTGCCTCGAGATGGGGCTGCCCTACACCGAGCGGGCACTGCCCCGCGCGATGGCGGACGTGGTCCGCTCCGTGCACCGCATCGGCCTGAAGGCGGCGGACCCGTTCGACTGCCCCGCCGCCGCGGCCATGCGCATGGCGTAGGACGCGGACATGCCGAAGGGCCCGGGAGCGATGCTCCCGGGCCCTTCGTTCAATTCGTGGGACGAATCAGAAGCGCCCCGAACCCGATGGGTTCAGACCGCGCGGATGTTCGCGGCCTGCGGGCCGCGGTCGCCCTGCGCGATGTCGAACTCGACGCGCTGGTTCTCCTCCAGGTTGCGGAAGCCCTTGCCCTGGATGGCGGAGAAGTGCGCGAAGAGGTCGGCGCCTCCGTCGTCGGGGGCGATGAAGCCGAAGCCCTTGTCGCCGTTGAACCACTTCACGGTACCGGTAGCCATGTCTGCCTGCTTTCTCGAATCGATCGACCCGGAGGTCCCGGATCGGCGCCACGCTGAACACACGCGTTCGAGATCGCCGGCTTCCACCGTCGAAAGTCAATCCACCTGCTACAACACAACTGCGGGACCCACCGTAGCCCAGTGCTCGGCCCACGCCTACGGTTGAGCGGAAATGCGTCCGCTCCGCTTCCGGAGCCGCTCAGACCCAGACCGGCGTCGAGGCCTCCGGGTACCGGGAGCCGGAGGCCCCTTCGGGGACGATCTCCTGGATGCGGGCGAGGTCCTGCGGGGTCAGCTCGACGCCTGCGGCGCCGATGTTCTCCCGGATCCGGGCGACGCTTCGGCTGCCGGGGATCGGGACGATCTCGTCGCCCTGGGCGAGCAGCCAGGCGAGGGCGAGCTGCGGGGTCGTGATCCCCTTCTGCTCGGCGAAGGCGTGCAGCTCGTCGACGATCCGGCGGTTCGTCACGTAGTGCTCCCCCTGCCAGCGCGCGTTGTGGCGGCGGAAGTCGTCCTCGGCGTACTCCTCCGCGGGCCGCACGTCGCTCGTGAGGAACCCGCGCCCGAGCGGCGAGTAGGGCACGAACCCGATGCCGAGCTCCTCGACGACCGGCAGCACCGCCTCCTCGACCTGCCGCTCGAAGATCGAGTACTCCGTCTGCAGGACGGAGACCGGCTGCACCGCGTGCGCCTTCCTGATCGTCTCCGGGCCCGCCTCGCTCAGGCCGAAGAAGCGCACCTTCCCCTCGTCGATCAGGCCGCGCACGGCGCCCGCCACGTCCTCGATCGGCACGGCCGGATCGACGCGGTGCTGGTACAGCACGTCGATGACGTCGGTGCCCAGAGCGCGGAGGCTGTCCTCGACCACGTCCCGGATGTGCTGCGGACGGCTGTCGAGCCCGTTCGGGCGGCCGTCCGGACCGAAGCGGAAACCGAACTTCGTCGCGATGACGACGTCCTTCCGGTACGGCGCGAGCGCCTCCCCGACGATCTGCTCGTTCAGGTGCTTCCCGAGCCCGTAGAGCTCGGCGGTGTCGAAGAAGGTGACGCCGAGCTCGAACGCCTTCGCGATCGTGCGGACCGCCTCGTCCCGGTCCGGGCCGGGGCCGTAGGCCATGGTGAAGCCCATCGTGCCGAGCCCGATGGCGGAGGCCTCGAGGCCGTGGGTGCCGAGTGCGCGCGTCTGCATGCCGCCGACGCTACGTCCACCCGCTCGAAAGCCGGGTGGGTGCCGGTCAGGTCAGCCGTCGGGCGAGGAGGGCGGCGCCCTGGGCCGGCCCGAGCAGCGGAACGCGCAGATCGAAGCCGTCCCCGAGCGCCGTGGTGAACGCCGAGAGCAACCGGGGCGCCTGGAACACGCCCCCGGAGTACGAGACCGGGACGACGCCGTCCGCGCCGAGCGCCCGACGCACGGCGTGGACGAGCGCGGCGAGCTCCCGCCCCGCCTCCGTGACGATCGCGGCCGCAGCGGCGTCGCCGTCCTCCGCCGCCCCCACGACCACGCGGGACAGGGCGGCGATGCGCGCGCGGTCCCCCGCCCACTCCCCCATCACGACGCCGATGACGTCCAGGTCGGTCGTCGCGCCGACGATCTCGCGGATCCGTTCGTGCAGCAGGCCGCGCGGGAGGCGTCCGTCGCTCATCCGGGCGAAGGCGTTCAGCCCGCGCACCGCGATCCAGTGGCCGGAGCCCTCGTCGCCGAACACCTCGCTCCAGCCCCCGGCGCGTGCGGAGCGGCCGGCCCACTCGCCGTAGGCGATCGATCCGGTGCCCGCGACGACGTCGATGCCGTCCGCACCGCCGAGCGAGCCCGCCCAGCCGGCGACCGCGTCGTTGCCGACGGCGTAGCGGTCGTGTCCGAGCACCTCCCCCGGTACCCGGTCGAGCACCGCGAGGTCCGCCGTGGACTCGCCGTACCCGGGCAACGCGAAGAAGGCGCGGTCGACGGACGCCGGGTCGATCCCCGCAGCCGCGAGCCCCTGCTGCAGCACGGACCGGATGAGGGCGGCGTCGGCGGGCAACGCGAAGAGGCTCGGCGTCGTCGCTTCGGCGAGCACCGCGCCGTCGTCGTCGACGAGGACGAACGCCGTCTTCGTCCCGCCGCCGTCGACCCCGAGCCAGCCGCCCACGGTCAGCCCTCGAGTGGGTGGATCGTCACGCCCTGGACGACGCGGTTCACGCTGCCGCCCGGGAACGGGTTGTCGGTCGGGACGCCCGCGTTCACCGACGCGGTGAGTGCGAGCAGCTGGCCCACCACGACGAACGGCACGGCCAGCCAGCCGTCGTCGAGCCCGTCCAGGCCGTCGAGCACCCAGTCCGCGTCGCCGCCGCCGGACGCGCGCACGGTCAGTACCGCGTCGTCGCCGATCGCGGCGCGCAGCTCGCGCGCGATGTCGTCGTCGTAGCGGCTCGTGTACGGGTCCGCGGAGGCGTAGACGACGACGAGCGTCGCGGCGTCGACGACCGCCTTGGGACCGTGCCGGAAGCCGAGCGCGGAGTCGAAGTAGGTGTCGATCCCGCCCGCGGTGAGCTCGAGCACCTTGAGCGCCGACTCCCGCGCGATGCCCGCCAGCGGCCCGCTGCCCAGGAACACGATGCGCTCGGGCGCCCGCGCCGCGAGCGCCTCGATCCGGCCGCGGGCTGCGAGCACCTGCGCGCCCGCGTCCGCGACCGCGGCGAGGACGTGCTCGTCGTCGCCGAGCAGCACGAGCAGCACCGACAGGAGCATCGACGTGAAGCTCGACGTCATCGCGAAGCCCTCGTCGTTCGACCGCTCCGGGGTGAGGAGCACGAAGGACCGGGGCCGATCGGCGTGCACCCGCGCGAGGCGTCCCTCCGCCGCGCACGTGATGACGAGGTGGTGCACCCGGCTCAGGACCCGGTCCGCGGTCTCGGTGGCCGCGAGGCTCTCCGGGCTGTCGCCGGATCGGGCGAACGACACGAGGAGGGTCGGGACGTCCTCCGCGAGACGGCCGGCAGGGTCGGAGACGAGGTCCGTCGTGGCCACCGCCTCGATCCGCCGGTGCAGGCGCCGCGACAGCGCCGGTGCGGCGACCTCCCCGACGAAGGCCGAGCTGCCGGCACCGGTCAGCACGATGCGCAGGTCGGGGGCGGCGAGCAGGGGGCCGAGGAACGCGTCGAGCGCTGCGCGGCGCCCCGCGACGATGCGACCGGCCTCCCGCCACACGTCGGGCTGGCGGGAGAGCTCGCGCTCGGTCGCGGTGCCCTCGCCGAGGCGAGCGGTGAGCAGGGTGTCGTCGGTGTCGTGCGGTTCGCGGAGGGTCATCGGCGGACTCCAGTCGGGGCGGAGGCGAGGTGGTCGCCGGCGCTGGTGGCGGCGGCGTACGGGCGGAGGGCGTCGCGCACCCGGTCGAGCAGGAGCGCCCGGGGCTCGTTCGGCAGCGATCCCCGGCGGACCCGTGCGTACTGGGCGGGCAGGTACTGGCTGAGCAGCGGTTCCGCGATGCCGGCCGCCCCGAGGTTGGTGAGGAGGCGGTCGACCGCTTCCTCGATCCGTGGGTCGGGCAGGAAGTAGCGCATCCGGTCGCTGTAGCTGAAGCGCCGTGCGATGCGCTGCTCGTCCGGGGTGCCCTCGTAGTAACGCTCCCAGCGGCGCGGATCGCCCCGCATCACACGCTCGATCACGTCGAGCAGGTCCGATCGCGCAGCCGGTGCGATCAGCTGGTCCTCGATCGCCGCGAGGGCGAAGAGGCCCTCGCGGAGCGCGAAGGTCAGGCCGGGACCGACCTTGAGGACGGCCCAGTGGTCGCGGACGAGCGCGGTGAGGCCCTCCTCCAGCTGGTAGTCGGTGGAGTGCGCCTCGAAGACCGTGTGCGGCTCGTCGTCGAGGACGCGCTGCAGGTCCGTGGTGCGCGACGGGTCGTAGTCGAACACGCGGACGTGGTCGAACTCGACGCCGGGCTGCACGACGAGCGCCATGACCCGCGGCCACGCGTCGGCTCCACCCACGGCCTCGAAGGCCCTGCGGTGCGCCGCGAGCGTCGCCCGGGCCGCGTCCGCCGGGGTAGGGGCGAGCGCGTCGATGGTCTCGTGCGCTCCCCCGGGCACCGGGACCTCCGTGCCGATCACGTAGCGGACGGCATCGCGGTCCGGCGCGGCATCCTCCGCCGCGGCGAGGAGCCGTGCGGCGCGGGCGGCGACGACCTCGTCGGTCAGGGGCGTCGCGTCGCCCGCGAGGGGCATGCTGCAGTCGAGGTGCAGCTTCGTGTACCCGGCGGCCGCGTAGGCGCGGACGAGGTCCTCCGCGTGGCGCATCGCGGGCTCCTCCGCCTCGCCCTGCCAGGTGTTGGGGCCGAGGTGGTCGCCTCCGAGCACGACGCGCTCGATCGGGAAGCCCTCCTCGTCCGCGATCCGGTGGACGAGATCGCGGAAGTCGGCGGGCCGCATGCCCGTGTATCCGCCGAACTGGTCCACCTGGTTCGAGGTCGCCTCGATGAGGACGAAGGTGCCGTCGTCGGAGGCCTGCCGCATCGCGGCCGTGAGCACGAGCGGGTGCGCCGAGCAGACGGAGGTCACGCCGACCGCGCGCCCGGCCTTGTGCGCGCGGAGCACGGCTCCGAGGTGGTCCATCATGCGTCGCTGCTCCTCACCGCGGTCGGCGTCGCGGCCATCGTGCGCCATCGGCCGTCCCAGAGACGAAGCGCGCAGGCAAACGAGCGGATGGACTGCGCGATCCGCGCGATCCGCGCGATCCGCGCGATCTGCGCCGTCATCGCCCCGCTCGGCGCACGTGGGCGAGGTGCGCGGCGCCGATCGCCGCGGCCGCGGTGCCGTGCGCGGCGGGGAGGACGACGGGCTCCGGGAAGCCCGCGAGCCGCTCGGCGAGCGAGGCGCGCAGCGGCTGGAGCAGGGCGTCACCGGCTCGTGCGAGGCCGCCGCCCACCACGACGGTGCCGGGGGCGATGAGCGCGACCGCCCATGCGAGCACCTCGGCGAGCGCGTCGACCGTCTCCTGCCACCGCGCTGCGGCTGCGGGGTCACCAGCCTGCATCGCGGCGAGCACCGGCGCCGCCTCGGCGGCGCCGAAGCGGCGAGCGAGCCCGCCGGCCGAGGCGACCTCCTCGACCCGGAGGCCCCGATGCGGACCGGGCCCGAAGCGCAGCTGCCCGACCTCGCCCGCCCACCCCGTGCCGACGGGGCGCGCATCGGCGTCCACGATCGCGAGGGCGAGGCCCGTCCCGGCGGGCGCGAACACGAGCGCGCCCGGCCGGCCGGCGCCCGCCCCGCTCAGCCGTTCCGCGACGGCGCCGGCGCGCACGTCGTGCGTCAGCGCCACCGGCAGACCGGTCCGCCGCTCCAGGAGGTCCCTGACGGGAACGTCGCGCCACCCCAGGTTGACCGAGATGCGGCAGACGCCGGTGTCGTCGTCGACGATGCCCGGCGTCGCGACGCCGATCGCGCCGACCCCGGCGAACCGCCCCCCGAGCGCCGCGAGCAGGTCGGCCGTCCGCTCCCCCGTCGCGTCGTCGCGCGGCGTGGGCACCGTGGGCCCGGCGGCGCCGCGCCACCACGTCTTGATCGCGGTGCCGCCGACATCGACCCCGAGCACGTCCTCGTCCATGGCGTCAGCATCCCGGATCGGACCCGCCGGCGAGCGATCGGATCGCGCGAATCGCGCTGTCGGACTGCGCACTTCCGGCCGGATCGATCACCGCTGCGCGCCGCGGCGCCAGACTGCCGCCCACCGACGACGGGAGGCGGCATGGGCGACGCGAGGACGACGGGCACCGCGGGGACGACGGCGCTGCGGGTCGGGGTGATCGGGGTCGGCCAGCGCGCCGAGATCGCCCAGCACGTGGGCTCCACGGACACCCCGGCGCGGCTGGTGCTGGCCGTCGACCCGACCGAGGCGGGCCGGGCTCGCGCGGTGCGCAGCTTCGGCCGGGACGTCCGGGTCGTCGCGTCCGTCGGCGACGGGATCGGCGACGAGCTGGACGCCGCGATCGTGACGACCCCGGACGACACCCACGCCGCCGTCGCGATCCCGCTGCTCGAGGCCGGCGTCGCCGTCTACCTCGAGAAGCCGATGGCGATCACGCTCGAGGACTGCGACCGCCTGCTCGACACTGCGGCGCGGACCGGAACGCCGCTCTACGTCGGGCACAACATGCGGCACATGTCCGTCGTCCGGCAGATGAAGGCGCTGATCGACGATGGCGCCATCGGCGAGGTGAAGTCGATCTGGTGCCGCCACTTCGTCGGCAACGGCGGTGACTTCTACTTCAAGGACTGGCACGCCGAGCGCCGGCACGTGAACTCGCTGCTGCTCCAGAAGGCCAGCCACGATCTCGACGTCATGCACTGGCTGGCCGGCCGGTCCACGAAGCGGGTCACCGCGCTCGGGGCCCTGACCGTCTACGGCGCCGTGCAGGACCGGGGCATGCACGAGGGACAGGTGATGCCCGATTGGTTCTCGCACGACAACTGGCCACCGGAGGCCCAGACCGGCCTGAACCCCGTCATCGACGTCGAGGACGTCTCGATGATGCTGATGGACCTCGGCGACGGGGTCACCGCCAGCTACGAGCAGTGCCACTTCACGCCCGACTACTGGCGGAACTACACGGTGATCGGCACCCGCGGCCGGCTCGAGAACTTCGGCGACACCCCGGGCGGCGTGATCCGGATCTGGAACCGCCGCCACGACTGGCAGCTCGCCGGCGACGTCGAGGTACCGATCGAGGGTGAGGGCGCGGGGCACGAGCAGGCCGACGTGCGCACCATGGCCGAGTTCCTCCGGCACGTCGCGACGGGCGCACCCACCGAGATCTCCCTGATCGCCGCCCGCGACGCCGTCGCCGCCGGCGCGCTCGCGGCTGATTCGCTTCGCGACGGCGGCAGGCCACGCGATGTGCCGCCCCTGCCGGCCGACCTGATCGCCCGGCTCGACGCCCGATCCCAGAGCTCCTCCTCCCGCACCACTCCCGTACCACGCAGCTGAATGGACACGACCATGCATCGCACACCCCATCGACCGATCACCCGACGCGCGCTCGCCGGTTTCGCCGGCGTCGCCGCAGCAGGGCTCCTGCTCGCAGGATGCTCGAGCGCCGGTGCCGCCGGAGGCGCGCCTTCCGGCGGCTACACCCCCGCGCCGAAGGACCTGAAAGCGACCATCACCTATGCGCTCTGGGACCAGACCCAGGTGAAGGCCATCAAGGCGAACCTCGCCGGCTTCAACAAGGAGTACCCGGGCGTCACGGTCAACGTCGACGTGACGCCATACGACACGTACTTCACGAAGCTGCAGACGGAGGCGTCGAGCAACACGATGCCGGACCTGTTCTGGCTGAACGGCCCGAACTTCCAGCTGTACGCCGACAACGGCAAGGTGGAGCCCATCACGGGTGAGATCAAGGCCGGTGCGATCGACCCCGCGAACTACTCGAAGGCGCTCGTCGATCTGTACACCGCGAACGGTGTGCACTACGGGGTCCCGAAGGACTTCGACACCATCGGGCTCTGGTATAACAAGGCGCTCCTCGCCAAGGCCGGCGTCGCTGCCCCGACCGCGGACTGGACGTGGAGCGACTTCCAGCAGGCCGCGAAGGCGGTCTCGGCGAAGCTGAACGGTCAGGGCGTCTACGGCGCCGTCGCCGGCATGGACGGGCAGACGACGTACTACGACACGATCTTCCAAGCGGGCGGCAGCGTACTCTCCGCCGACGGGAAGAAGTCGGAGTACGCGAGCCCCGCGACGAAGCAGGGCATCGCCTTCTGGCGGGACCTGATCGCCTCGAAGGGGTCACCGTCCATCAAGCAGCTGACCGACACCCCGGCGGACCAGTGGTTCGTCAGCGGCAAGGCCGCGATGTACATCGGCGGCGACTGGGCGCGCTCCGAGATCGCCGATTCGCCGATCGCGAAGGATGTGCAGGTCGCGCCGCTGCCGAAGGGCGTGGAGCGCGCCACCGTCATCCACGGCGTCTCGAACGTCGTCGCCGCGGGCAGCAAGAACAAGCAGGCGGCACAAGCGCTGCAGGTCTACCTCGCGAGCAAGGCGGCGCAGCAGCAGCAGGGCGACATGGGCGCGGTGATCCCCGCGTTCAACGGGACACAGGCTTCGTTCGCGAAGTCGATGCCCGGCGTCGATCTCCAGGTCTTCCTCGACGAGGTCGCCTACGCGAAGCCGTTGCCGGTATCGAAGAACACCGCCGCCTGGAACGCGCTCGAGGCGAAGTACCTGCCCGGTGTCTTCGCCGGCTCCTCGCCGGTCGACTCCACGCTGCAGGCGCTGCAGTCGGACATGGACACGGCGCTCGCGAAGGAATGACCGAGCTGGACCGCGCGGTACCCCGCGCAGCCGGCCGCCCCGCCCGCCGGCGGGGCGGCTCCGGCGTGCTCAGCGACGGCTGGTGGCCCATCCTGTTCGTCGCTCCGCTGCTGATCGGCGTCGCCGTGTTCTACCTGTGGCCCATCCTGCAGACCTTCTGGTTCTCCTTCACGACGTTCGGGGTGTTCGGCGGCCAGACGTTCAGCGGCGTCGCGAACTATGTCGCGCTCGTGCAGGACCCCGAGTTCTACTCGTCGCTGATCAACACGCTGATCTACACCGCGATCGTGCTGCTCGGCGTACCGCTCGCCGTCTGGCTCGCGGCGCTGCTGAACACGCCCGGGCTGCGGTTCGCCTCCTTCTACCGGGTCCTCTTCTTCCTGCCGTACGTCGCCATGCCGACCGCGGTCGCGCTCGTCTGGCGGCTGATCTACAACGGCGACTACGGGATCCTGAACTGGGTGCTGTCGTTGGTCGGCATCCCGAGGCCGTACTGGATCAGCACGCCCGGGTTCGCGATCGTCGCGGTCTCGATCGTCGGGCTGTGGTCGTCCCTCGGCTTCTCCATGATCGTGCTCGCGGCCGGGTTGAAGGCGATCCCGCCGGAGCTGTACGAGGCGGCGGAGCTGGACGGTGCCTCCCCCGGCCGCCGGTTCCGGGCCGTCACCGTGCCGCTGCTGACGCCGACGATCTTCTTCGTCACGGTCGTGACGGTGATCTCGAGCTTCCAGCTGTTCGACCTGCTCTACGCGCTCATGGGGCCGCGGAACCCGGCGATGCCCTCCTCCATGTCACTCGTCTTCTACTTCTTCCAGGCGGGGTTCGTCGACAATCAGCAGGGCTTCGCGGCGGCTATCGCGATCGCCATCTTCGTGCTGATCGGGCTCGTGACCCTCGTGCAGTTCCGGCTCCAGCGGAGGTGGGTCGCGGATGTCTAGCGCCGTGTCGACGAGGGCCGCCACCGTGGCCCGCACCGGGAATCCTGCGACTCGGAGCCGGCGGCGTCCTCGGCACGTGCTCGCGCACGTCGTGCTCGGGGTGGGCGGCTTCCTGATGGCCTTCCCGTTCCTGTGGCAGATCATCATGTCGCTGTCGACGAACAGCCAGGTCCGCAGCGTCGTCCCGACGTTCTGGCCGGGGACGCTGCAGTGGCACAACTACGTCGACGTCTTCGCGCAACTGCCGTTCCTGCCGCAGCTCGGGGTGTCCGTCACCATCACGGTCATCCGGACCGTCGCGCAGATCGTGCTCTGCACCCTCGCGGGCTACGCGTTCGCCAGGATGCGGTTCCGGGGCCGGAATCTCCTGCTCGGCCTGGTGCTGTCGATCCTGCTCGTGCCGTCGCAGGTGTACCTGCTCTCGCAGTACCAGATCGTGCAGTCGCTCGGCTGGCTGAACACGATCCCGGGCATCGTCGCCCCCGGCCTGTTCAGCGCGTTCGGGACCTTCCTCATGCGCACGGCGTTCCTGAACCTGCCGAACGAGCTGGAGGAGGCGGCCCGCATCGACGGCGCGAACCCGTGGCAGATCTTCTGGCGCGTGATGGTGCCCCTCGTGCGGTCGAACATGAGCGTCCTCGCGATCACGACCGTGCTGTTCAGCTGGAACGAGCTGCTCTGGCCGCTCGTCGTGACGACCTACGCCGACCTGCAGCCGCTCGCCGCCGGCCTCGCGACCCTCTCGGGCAGCGTGACCGTCGACTACCCGGTGGTGATGGCCGCGAGCCTGATGGCGACCGCGCCGGTGCTCATCGCGTTCATCCTCCTGCAGCGCCGGGTGATCGACGGGATCGCCTCCTCCGGGCTGAAGTAGCCGACGGCGACGCGGACTCGAGCCGAGCGCTCCGGCAGGCTCTCCTCGCTTCGGCAGGTCAGAAGGCGCCCTCGCGGCCTGCCGAAGTGAGACGAGCCTGCTGAGGTGCTCGTGATCAGCGACTGGGGCTCGATGAGGTCGGCCGCACCGTCCGCCGCCGGTGCGCCTCCGCGCAACCACTGAGCAGGCTCTCCTCGCTTCGGCAGGTCAGAAGGCGCCCTCGCGGCCTGCCGAAGTGAGACGAGCCTGCTGAGGTGCTCGCGCACCACCCCGGCCGGGACGGGGCGCCGGGCGCGCACGACGGCGGGTCAGGAGCCGCCTCCTGGCCCGCCGTGTTCGTGAGGAATCCGGTCAGCGGATGCGCACCGTCTGGTGCAGGTCGTTCAGGCCGCTCGACGCGCGCCAGGTGCCGATGTTCGCGGTGCGGATCGCGTACCGCGGATCCTTCGCAGTGGATCGGTCGGCGGCCGGCATCGCCAGGTACACGGAGTACGTGCCGCGCGGCAGGTGCCGGATCGCGGCGCGCACCGTCGTGGTGGTCCCCGCCGCCCAGCGGCGTACGTCCGTCTTCAGCGTCACCGTGTACCGGTGCTTGCCGCTGACCAGCACGAGCCGCGCGGGCCGCGGGTTGTACGGCGCCGCCCAGCCGGTGTTCCGCACGCGCACGACGACATCGGGGGTGCGGCCGCCTTCGACGGTGCTCGAGACGAGCGCGAAGCGGTAGCCGAGCCGCCGCTCGGTCATGGCGATGCCGGCAGCTCCCCAGGAGTCGAGCACGTCGGTGTTGTACTCGCGGTTGAGGTAGCTGTAGTGGAAGCGCGCCATCTGCCGCTCGGCGGTCGGGAACGCCGAGCGCGGCGGGTCGACGTTGCAGGTCTCGCCGCCGACCGGGACGAAGCGGCTGTCGGCCGCCAGGTAGTCCTCGTCGAGGGTGATCGGGTCCGACAGATAGGTGCCCCAGTCGTCCGCGGCGGCGAGGAAGCAGTCGTTGTGATGCCCGATCCGTGCCGCCAGCGTGTTCCGGTAGGCCTCTCGCGGCGTGAGCGCGCCCGCCGTCCCGGTCGTCCGGCCGGCGATCTTCTGCTTCATGAGCGGCGTCCGCACCTGCACGGTCCGGGTCGGCAACGCCTTCAGCTCCGCTTCGACGACCGCGCGGCGCTTCGCCCAGTCCGCGTCGGACACCTCCTGGGTCTTCGGGTCGGCGAAGTGGTCGGTGTAGTAGCCCTCGCCCCACAGCCCGATGAAGCCCTGCTGCGGGGTCGCGATCACTCCGGCGTTGCGTCGGAGGAGCGGCGTGAGCTGGCGGATGTCCTTCAGCACCGTCGGCAGGTCGGCGTCGCCGAAGGGCGCGACGTACGGGCCGGAGCCGCCCTCCACGTAGGCGAAGCGCAGGACCTCGGTGAAGCCGTTGCGCCTGACGACGTCGAAGTCGTGCTGCAGCTTCGTGAGCAGGTCTCGGCTGAGGTCCGCGCCCTGCGCGAAGTCGTCGAGGTAGTAGACGCGGTTGATCTGCGTGTCACCGAGCTTGCGCCAGGCGCGCAGCTGCGTGTCGGTGAGCGCCTGCCAGCCCTTCCCGCCGTCGCGGTAGTGGGTGTCGGTCTCGTGGTCGAACCCGCGCTCCGGGTTCGCGATGTTCGCGGTGCTCGCCCGGTAGGTCACGGTGTGGCCCGGCGCGGGGTCCGGATGGGCGGAGGCCGCGGTCGCGGGCACGGCGAGCGCGGCGGCCGCGGCGACGGCGGCCGCGGCGAGCACGACCCGGCGGCGTCGCCGGGGTGCTGGGGTGGAGTGGATCATCCGGCCATCGTGGGAACGAGTTCCTGGAGCTGTCGAGGCGCCTCGCCGATCGCGCAGCCCGACTGCGCGAACGCGGTGCATCCCGCTGCCGCGTTCATCAGCGTCGCGGCTCGACGAGGTGGACCGTGATACCCGCTGCGCGGAGGTTGTCCAGGGCTGCCGAGTCGGCGGTCGTGTCGGTGATCAGCAGGTCCACCTGCCGCGTCTCCGCCATCTGCGCGAACGTGATCCGGCCCACCTTCGAGCCGTCCGCGACGACCATGACGCGCTGGGCGTGCTCGACCATCGCGTTGTTCGTCCGCGCCTCCACCTCGTCGTGCGTGGTGGCGCCGCCCACCGCGCTGATGCCGTCGACGCCGAGGATGGCGGTGCCGACGTTGACCGCCTTGAAGGTGTTCTCCGCGAGCACGCCCACGGCCTCGAACGAGGTCGACCGGACCATGCCGCCGGTCAGGATCACCTTTGTCGTCGGCCTCGCGGCCAGCTCGAGCGCGATGGTCAGCGCGTTCGTGATGATGGTCAGCTGCGTCCGGCGGGACAGCGCCTTCGCGATCTCCGCCGTCGTGGTACCGCCCGTCAGCGCGACGGCGTACGGGCCGGACGGGATCAGCTCCGCGGCCCGCAGCGCGATGCGGTGCTTCGCCTCCCGCGCCTCGAGGTCGCGGAGGTGCACCGGCACCTCGTCGTGCATCGCCTGCGGCCGCGCACCGCCGTGCGTGCGGATGAGCAGGCCCTGGTCCTCCATGTCCGCGAGGTCGCGCCGGAGGGTCGCCGCCGACACCTGCAGCTCCCTCGCGAGATCGGCGAGCGAGACCGCGCCGCGCGCGTTCACGCTCTTCAGGACCGCGAGCATGCGGTCGGCCCGCTTGGCCGACGACGCGTGCGGCAGTCGCAACCCGGTCGCCTGCGCCATCAGGTCCTCCTCGGTGCCGAACCGAGCAGCAGAATTGCGCAATTCGAGCGATTCATGCAATGACCGACGAGGAAACGCGCAGTCCGGTTGTTGCATCGAGAGATGCCCTCCGTCGCGTTCATCGGCGCCGGCAGCGTGGTCTTCACGCGCCGACTGCTCGCCGATCTCCTTCGCTTCCCCGAGCTCACCGATCTCGACATCCGTCTGCACGACATCGACCCCGACCGACTCGCCGTCGCCGAGGGGACGGCCCGGCAGGTGAACGGGCGCCTCGGTACGAGAGCCGCGATCGTGGCCACACCGGACCGCCTCCGCGCCCTCGACGGGGCCGACTTCGTCGTGAACATGGTCCAGATCGGCGGTATCGCGGCCACCCGGCTCGACCTCGAGATCCCAGCCCGGTACGGCCTGCTGCAGACGATCGGCGACACCACCGGCGTGGGCGGTGTGTTCCGAGCACTCCGCACCTTCCCGTTCCTCACGACGCTGCTGGACGACATGCGACGGCTCTGCCCGGATGCGCTGTTCATGAACTACACGAACCCGATGGCGATGAACGTCTGGTGGGCGTCCGTCGTCGCGCCCGAGATCCGGACGGTCGGGCTCTGCCATTCCGTCCACTGGACCGTGCACGACCTCTGCGAGCTGATCGGAGTGCCACTCGAGGGCACCACGTACCGTGCGGCGGGCGTGAACCATCAGGCGTGGCTGCTCGAGTGGAGCCGCGACGGTGAGTCGCTCTACCCTCGGCTGGACGCCGCCATCGACGCCGATCCCGGGCTGCTCCGGAGGGTGCGGGTCGAGATGTACCGCCGGCTCGGCTTCTACCCCACGGAGACGAGCGAGCACTCGAGCGAGTACCTCTCCTGGTTCCTGCGGTCACCGGAGCAGGTCGCCCGCTACCGCATCGATCCGCTGCAGTACATCCGTATCAGCGAGGAGAACGTCGCGGAGTTCGAGCACGCCGAGCGTGCGCTGGCACTGGGGCAGCCGCTCGAGCTCGAGGAGGGCGCGGTCGAGTACGCGCCGCAGATCATCCATTCCGTCGTGACGGGGACGCCTCGGGAGATCCACGGCGATGTCGTGAACCGGGGCTGGATCGATGACCATCCGGATGGCGCGGTGGTCGAGGTGCCGTGCAGGGTCGACGCGGACGGCATCCATCCCGTCGCGATGGGCGCGCTCCCGGCCCAATGCGCCGCCGTCAACCGGCCCTACCTGTCGGTCGCCGCACTGACCGTCGAGGCCGTGAGGACCGGCGATCCTCGGCTCGTGCGGCAGGCCGTCCTCCTGGATCCGAACGCGAGCTCGTCCCTCACGCCCGAGGCGATCTGGGCGATGTGCGACGAGCTGACCGCAGCGCACGGCGACCGGATCCCGAAGCCACTCCGCTGAGCGGCCCACCGGGGGCGCTCCGCTCGCCCCACTCGGCCGCGTAGCGTCGGAGGGTGAGCGATGCCGACGACCTGATCGCCTGGGAGCGGATGCGCCTCGAGGCGGAGCTGAGCGGGCCCCTGGGCGGTGTGCGGTCCGCATCCCGGCGTGCCGACGCCGACCGGGAGCGCGCCGTGCGCCTCGCCGCCGACAACCTGCTCGACAAGGCGCTCCGCCGTGTGGTGGCGGGTGATGACGGGGCGGCGCGTCGACTCGTCGACCGGGCGCTGCGGCTGACGGTCGACGAGCTCGAACCGGCCGTGGACGCCGCCCTCGCCGTGCACCTGTTCGTGTGGGACGCGCTCCGCGCCGCCGCGCTCGAGGGCGGGCACGAGTCGTGGCTCGACCGCGCGGAGGCCGTCGCGCTCGGTGGCGTCGCGGAGCGGGAGTGGCGCTCGGCCCTCCGGTCGCTCGCGGCGGAGGGCGATCTGCCGCAGCCGGATCTCCGGCGCCTCCGGGCCCTGGTCGGCGCCACCGGCGAGCAGATGGTGCTCGCGACGGTCGAGCACGACGACCGGGTCGACGCGACGGTGCAGCTCCTCCACGCGATCCGGGACGTCACCGCCTGACCGGGACGATCCGCACTCGGCGGGCGCCGCCCGCACCGCTACGGTCGTGCCGTGAGCACGGACGAGGCGATCCGGTCGGTCGGGGAATCCTTCGATCGGATCGCGGTGGGAGCGCGCCGCTCCACGCGGCTGGCCGCCGCGGCGCTGGCGCCCGACCTGCAGCCGGCGGCGTGGCCCGTGTTCCGGGAGGTGGCGACCGTCGGCCGTGTGCAGGCGAGCGCCATCGTCGCCGCCCTCGGCATGGACAAGAGCGCGGTGAGCCGGCACCTCAAGGATCTGCGCGAGCACGGCCTCGTCGACGCGGAGCGGGACGAGCAGGACGCCCGGGTCTTCTGGATCACACCGACACCGGAGGCCGTCGCGCGGCTCGCGCGCATCACCGCAACCCAGCAGGCCCGGCTGCAGGAGCGGTTCGCGAGCTGGGACGACGACGACGTGGCCCGGTTCGCGACGCTGCTCGCCCGCTTCTCCGGGGCGCCGGACACCGACTGACCGCCGGACCGGCCGCGGAGCGCAGGCGACAGCGGTCAGGCCGCGCGCTGCGCCTCCTCCGGCCACCCGTGCACGTGGGTGACCCCGCCCGCGACGTCGACGAGGCGAGCGGGGAACCGGGCGACGTCGAGCCGGTGCAGCGCCTGCGAGCCGTCGAGGATCGCGGCCGCGGCGAGCGTGCCGGCGCGGACCGCCGTGTCCGCGAGCACGGACACGGTGCGCCAGACCGGCACGGGTGACCGCCTGGTGCGCGGATGGATGGCGACCGGGAGGTGCACGGTCACGAGGGCTCCGTCGGCGGGCAGGGCGATCCGGCATCCCGGGTCGCCGACGCGGGCCGCCACGGTGATCGGCCAGCCGCCGTCCGGGGCACCTCCCCTCGAGGCGATGTGGGCACCGATGCGGACGAGCACGCCGCAGCCGAGGCTCGCGGCGGCGGTCGCGACGATCGCATCGGCCGTGCGGGCCCGCGCTGCCGCGTCGAGGTCGAGCGCGACCCCGACCGGCACGACGAGCACGTCGTCCTCGAGCCGGACGGTGGTCCAGCGGGCGGCCGCCCCGGAGGCGCCGTGCGTCGGCGCCCCGCCGTCGACGACGAGCCGCAGGCGCCCGTCGCGCGCGGCGCCGTCGGGCCCGACGCCGACCGTCGGATCGACGACGCCGTCGGAGCCGGCGGCCGCACCGAGCGCGACGGCGACGAGATCGGCGAGCACCGGGGAGATCCGGACGCCCCGCTCGGCCCTGCCGGTGAGGGCGGAGAGCTCCGAGTCGGGCCGGGAGCGGTCGCAGGCGTCGCCCACGAGGGCGATCCGCCGATCGGCGATCGCGTACGCGCGATCGAGGGACGAGGGGTCCGTGACGGACACGTCGACCGTCGTGCCGAGGGCCTCCCAGCGCCGACCCGCGGGGGTCATGACCCGCTCGAGGACGTCACGCCGCCCCCGCTCCCGCCCGTGATCCCGCTGCCGCTGGACGAGGAGCTCCCCGTCCCCGTGCCCGTCGCTGCCGCGCTCGAGGAACTCGAGCTCCCGGAGGCGCTGACGGATGCGCTCGTCGACGCCCCGACGGCCGTGGACTGCGCGATCGCGACCCAGGCACCGACCGACGCGACCCCGGTCACGCCGAGGCTCGTGAACACGAGCGCCGTGGTCCAGCGGCGCACGGCCCGCCGTCCGCTCTCCCTCATACCCATGGTCCGAGGATGCGCGGGGCGCCGATGCGCCGCCGATGTCCTCTCGATGCGCCCGCTCTGCGTTACCCGAGTGCGGGCTGGTGGGTCCCTCGGAGCCGGCGGTGGGTGGCAGGAGGCGTCCCGACCGCGCCGATCAGGCGGGGACGACGGGGTCGCTCAGGTGCGCCCGCACGGTGCGGGTGTACTCGTCGGCGAGCACCTCGAGCGCGCCGGCTTCGAGCCCGTCGTAGGCCTGCCGGACCACGTCGACCGGGCTCCCCTTGGGCACGTCCATCCCGGCGGTCATCGGGGTGTCCGTGAACGCCAGGTACAGGCCGAGCACCTGCACTCCCTCCGGTCCCAGCTCCGCCCGGAGCGAGTCCGTGAGCGACCAGACGGCGGCCTTCGTCGCGCCGTACGCGGCCAGCTGGGGCCGGGAGCGCCAGCTCGCGACGGACGCCACATCGATCAGGGCGCCCCGCGACCGCCGCAGGGCGGGGGCGAAGGCGCGCGTGACCGCGAACAGCCCGACCGTGTTCGTCTCGAGGAGACGGCGGAGCTCCTCCACCGGCGTCTCGAGCAGGCTCGGGGTGGCCGCCGCGACGCCCGCGTTGTTGATCAGCACGGTGGTGTCCGCGGCCTGCTCCGCGGCGCGGGCGATGGAGCCGGGATCCGTCACGTCGAGCGCCAGCGGGACGATCCTCGGGTCGTCCCAGGTCCGCGGGGCGCGCGCGGTGGCGTACACCTTCGCGGCGCCGCGGTCGAGCGCCTGGTGGACGAACTCGGTGCCGAGCCCGCCGTTCGCGCCGGTGACGAGGACGACGGCGGAGTGCAAGGAGGTCATGCGGGGTTCCCTTCGGTGGTGGGGTGGACGACCGCGCGACGGGCGCGGACGAGCGGGGCGGCGCCCGCGACGAGCGCGAGCACGGCGAGCACGACGGCACCCGTGGTGATCGCGGGCAGCAGGCCCTCGGCCGTGGCCAGCTGGCCGAGGCCGATCGCCGCGACGGCCTGGACGGCGTAGCCGACGAAGTAGACGGCGGAGACCGTGGCGGCGCGGTGCGCGGCCGGTGCGAGCGCCGCGGCCACGCCGACGCCGGCCGAGAACAGCAGGCTGTAGCCGATGCCGGTGAGCACGATGGAGGCGAGCAGCACGGGCAGCGATGCCGCGGCGCCCGCGAGCACCAGGGTCGCGAGCCCCGCGACCATGACGACGGCACCGGCGGGCGCGGCGCGGGACGCCCGCACGTCGCGCGCCAGCAGGGCGGTCGCACCGATCGTCACGGCCGAGAGCGCGAGCACGGCGCCGACCGTCAGCGGCGCGCCGGTGCCCACGAGGGCGACCACGACGTCCGCTCCGAGTGCGAGCACCACGCCGCCGGTTGCGAAGGCCGCGGCGACGCCGAGCGCGCCCTGCATCACCACGCCCCGCATCGACGGCGGCACGCGGAGGAGCTGGACGAGCGCCCCGCTCCCTCCTGCTCCCCTCGGCAGCCGGAGCGCGAGCAGCAGCACGACCAGGATCGCCGCGAGCAGCGGCCAGTAGGAGGCGTGGAGCGGGTCGCCCAGCACCGTGAGGAAGGTGCCACCGAGCAGCAGTGCGACGGTGAGGCCGGCGGCCGTCGACGCGGTGGCGACGGCGCCGGCGACCCGTGCTCGACCGGGCGCGGCGTACTGCGCGAGCCCCGCGGTCGCGGGGCTCAGCGCGAAGCCGACGCCGGCGCCGGTGATCACCCGGCCCACGACCAGCACGCCCACGCCGGGCGCGAGCGCGAAGGCCAGCGTGCCCGCGGCCATGAGCGCGAGGCCGAGCACCATCGCGGCCCGGCCGCCGATGCGGTCCGCGATGCCGCCGAACAGCCCGAGCACCAGCAGCAGCGCCAGTGGGTAGGCGCCGAACACCAGCGTCGTGAGGGCCGGGGCGACGTGCCAGACGCGCCCGTACGCGGGGTAGACGACGGAGGGGGCACCGCTGGTCCACAGGGCGAGCGCTGCGGTGAGCGCGGCCGTCCTGAACGCGGTGCGGCGGGAGGCGGTGCGCATCGAGATCTCCGTCCCTAGCTGAGTTGGTCCGGCCAACGTAGCACCTGGATCCGGAACTCCAAGTCAGGAGTAGGATCGCCATATGCCCCTGACCGATCCGACCGGAGGGACCTGCTCGGTCGCCCGCACCATCACCGCGCTCGGCGACCGCTGGTCGCTGCTGCTGCTGCGGGAGGCGGCGCTCGGGACGACGCGCTTCTCCGACTTCCGGGATCGGCTCGGGATCGCGAGCGACGTGCTGACCGACCGGCTGCAGCAGCTCGTCGACCGCGGGGTGCTCGAGCGGGTCGCCTACCGCGAGGAGGGCAGCCGGGCGCGGACGGAGTACCGCCTCACGGCTGCGGGCCGGGACTTCCAGGTCGTGCTCGGCGCCCTCGGCGGCTGGGGCAGGGAGCACCTGCCGACCGATCCCGATCGCGGCGTCCGCTATCGGGACGAGGAGGGGCGGCCGGTGCGCGTCGCGTTCGTCGGCGAGGACGGGCGGGTGATCGCGCCCGACCGCGTCGCCGTCGAACGCGGCTGACCCGGGCGACCGCGAGCGGCGCGGCGACCGCACGTGCGGGCGGCACACTGGTGCCGTGGTGCGCGACGACGCGGAGGAGCTGCGGAGGCGCCTCTACGCGCCCGGCGCCTCCGACGCGGACGTCGAGCGGTACCGCCGCGTCGAGCCCGCGGTCGTGGTGGCGGAGCGCACGCCCCCGCCGCCTCCGCCGGCCCCGCCTCGCCGCTCGCGGCTGCTGGCGGTCGCGGTCGTGGTCCTCGTGGTCGTCGTCGCGCTCGTGGTCGTGGTCACGCAGGCCCGATCGACGCCGCCCGTGCCGCAGCCGACACCGGTCCCGATGACCGCGGCGGACCGCCAGGACGCGCTGACGGACCTCGCCGCCGGGAACGGCGGCGGGATCGCCGCGTTCCTGCTCACCCACCGCGCCCCGCCCGGGCTCGAGCACGCGACCCGGTTCTACACGCTGGAGGACGCCGGGATCGGCCCCGGCACCTTCGAGGTCGCCCCGGTCACGGCCGAGACGTTCCGCGGCAGGGCGACCGTCCTGCTCGTGGTCGACCGGCCCGCGGACGTGCAGTGGACGACCTTCCGGCGCGCGATCGGCCCCGACGGCGTGCAGCGGCTGGTCCTGCAGGAGCAGCGGGGCGGGGAGCAGGCCGCCGGCTCGCTGACGAGCGCCACCTTCCGCTACGGCAGCGGCGACCGGCCGGTCGAGCTGCGGGTCGCGGCGCCGGACGGGGTGCGCTGGGGCGTCGCGATCGTGCTGTCCGACTGAGCGCCTCCTACCCTGGCCGCATGCTCGACCTCGCGCCCGCCCGCCTCGACGACCCCGCCGTGCTCGAGCTCGTGGCCGAGGTCCAGGACTACTACGTCGAGCTCTACGGCGGACCGGACGAGGACCCCATCATGGTCGACGAGTTCCTCCCGCCCCGGGGCGGCTTCCTGCTCGGCACGCACCACGGCGAGCCGGTCGCGATGGGCGGCTGGTCGTTCCTGGACGGCCGCACGGTGAAGATCCGCCGCATGTACGTGCGGCCCGCGGTGCGGCGGCTGGGCTACGCGGCGCAGCTGCTCGACCGGCTGGAGGCGGAGGCGCGCCTCGCCGGGGCGGAGCACGTCGTGCTGGAGACCGGGCAGCCGCAGGAGGACGCGATCCGGTTCTACCGCGCCCGGGGCTACGGCGACGTGCCGCCGTTCGGGTACTACGCCGACCAGCCGCTGTCGGTCTCGCTCGGGAAGGCGCTCTGATCCCGCCCGTTCGGAGCAGGATGGCTGCCGGACGGGCGGTGCGGGATGGCGGGAGCGGTCGAGCCGGTCGAGATCGACACGGCGGCTGGCGTCCTCGCCGTGCACGTCTTCGGCGCGGGACGGCCGACGATCCTCTGGCACGGGCTGTACGCGGACGGGTCGAGCTGGGGATACCTGCTGTCCGCGCTGCTCCCCGGCAGGCACCTGCTCGTGCCGGACGCGCCCGACTGGGGGCGCAGCGGTGCGCTGCGGCGCGGTGCGGGCTGGACCGAGGTGGTGGACGCCGCCGACCGCATCGCGGAGGACCTCGCTCCCGGCACGCCCGTCGACTGGGTCGGGGTCGGGTGGGGCGGCCGCATCGGCCTCGAGCTCGCCGCGCGCTTCCCGCGACGCGTCCGCAGCCTCGTCGCCGCGATGGCCGACCCGGGCCCCATGCCGGAGGACGAGCGGCGCCGCGTCCGGGCGGTGCTGCGGCGGCTGCGGATCGTCGGGCCCGTCGGCGGGGTCGGGCGATCGATCATGGCCGATCAGCTGTCCGCCGCATCGGCGGCCGAGCCGCAGACGGTCGGCGCGATCCTCGACGCGCTCCTGCTCGCAGGCCGACGGCGCGCGGCCGCGTCGGCGATGCGCTTCGACGTGCTGCGTCCCGATCTCACCGCGCTCCTCCCCCGCATCGCCGCGCCGGTGCTGCTCGTCGCCGGCGACGCCGCGAGCCCGTGGCCGGCGGCGCGGGCCGAGACGGTCGCCGCGCTCTCGCCGTTCGCCCGCGTCGCGACGGTGCCGGAGTCGCGCACTCAGATCGCGCTCGACCGCCCGGAGGCGTTCGCGGCCGCGGTGCGGGCGTTCTGGTCGTCCCTCGAGTGAACCGCGGAGGGGCGGAGGGCTAGCGTCGAGCCATGTCCAGCCTCACGCGAGCGGAGGCGGAGGCGCGCGCGGCGCTGCTGACCGTCGACCGCTACGACATCGACGTCGACCTCACGGGCCTCCTGGACGGTGACACCGTCCGCACCACCTCGCGGATCACGTTCTCGGCCGCCGAGCCGGGCGCGGCGACCTTCGTCGACGTGGTCGCGCGGGTGGAGTCCGCGACGCTGAACGGTGTCGCCGTCGACCCCGCGACGGCGGTCGACGGGCGCCTGCCCCTCACCGGCCTCGCGGCGGACAACGTGCTCGTCGTCACCGCCTCCCAGTCCCGCACCGCGCAGGGCGAGGGGATCCTGCGGACCGTGGACACGGACGGGCTCGTCTACATCTGGACCACCTTCGAGCCCGACGAGGCGCGGAACCTGTGGGCCTGCTTCGACCAGCCCGACCTCAAGGCCGTGCACCGCTTCACGGCCCTCGCGCCGGAGGCGTGGACCGTCACGAACAACAGCGCGCCCGAGTCGGTCGAACCCGAGGGCGATGCCGCGCGCCGATGGACCTTCGCGCCGACGCCGCCGCTGTCCACCTACGTCACGGTGGTCAACGCCGGCCCCTTCCACGAGGTCCGCCGTCGCATCGGCGGTCACGACCTCGGGCTGTACTGCCGGCGCACGCTCGCGCCGATCCTCGATCGCGACGCGGACGAGCTGTTCGACCTCACCGCGGCGGGCCTCGCCTGGTTCGGCGAGCGGTTCGCCTTCCCCTTCGCGCAGGAGCGCTACGACCAGGTGTTCGTGCCGAACATGGGCGGCGCGATGGAGAACTGGGGCAGCGTCACGCACACCGACGCGTTCCTCGTGCGCAGCGAGCCGAGCTACCGCGAGCGCTCCGACCGCGCGAACGTCGTGCTGCACGAGATGGCGCACATGTGGTTCGGCGACCTCGTCACGATGCGCTGGTGGGACGTCCTGTGGCTGAACGAGGCGTTCGCCTCCTGGGCCGCGGGCTGGGCGATGGCCGGCGCCACGGGGTTCACGGACGCGTGGGCGACCGATCTGCTCGATTCGAAGCTCGTGGGCTACCGCCAGGACATGAGCCCCGCGACGCACCCGATCCGCGGCGACGTGCCGGATGTGCAGCAGGCGATGGCGAACTTCGACGCGATCACCTACGACAAGGGCGAGGCGGTGCTGCACCAGCTCTCGGCGTACGTGGGCGAGGAGGCGTTCGTCGAGGGGCTCCGGGCGTACTTCCGCGCGCACGCCTGGGGCAACACCGTCCTCGGCGACCTCATGTCCGCGTTCGCGGCCGCCTCCGGCCGCGACCTCGCGCGGTGGACCACCGACTGGCTGGACCGGGCGGGTACCGACACGCTCGTGCTCGAGGGCGGGACGGTGACGGCCACCGCCCCGGACGGCGGCGAGCCGCGGCCGCACCGCCTCCGGATCGCCGGCTACACCCGGTCGGGCGACGCGCTCGTCCCGGCCGGGACGAGCGAGGTCGAGATCACCGGCCGCAGCACCGCCGTGGACCTGCCTCCCGGCGACCTCCACCAGGTGAACGCGGGCGACCTCGCCTACGCGGCGGTGCGCGGACCCGCCGACGCGGAGCTCCGGCGCCGCGCCGGCGCGCTGCCCGACCCGGTCGACCGCACGCTCGCGATCACGACGGCGTGGGACGGGCTCGTGAAGCACGAGCTGCCCGCCGACGAGGTGCTCGACGCGGTCATCGGGCTCGTCCGCACCGAGCCGAGCCCCGCCGTGGTGGAGGCGCTGCTCGACCGAGCGCTGCAGATCGCGGAGCTCTGGACGCCGCTCCCCGCGATCCCGGGAGCGCTCGCGCGGCTCGCCGACGCGGCCGCCGGGCTGGCGGGCGTCGCGGAGCACCGCCTGCCGGCCCTCAGGACCCTGGCGGCGACCGCGACCGAGGACGCGCACCTCGCCCTGCTCGACGCCGCCGCGACCGGCGACGTCGACCTCGCCTGGCGGGTGCTCGCGAGGCGCGCGGAGCTCGGCGGGTTCGACGCGGCCGCGGTCTCGGCCCTCGAAGCGCGCGACCCGGATCCGGAGGCGCGGTTCAGCGCCCTCGCGGTCACCGCCTCCCGGGACGACGCGGAGGCGAAGGAGACGGCCTGGAACGCGCTCATGGTCGATCGCGTGGTCCCGGCCGGGGCGACGCGGCGGACCGTGATCGCGCGGTTCTGGCGCCCCCTCCAGGTCGACGTGCTCGCCCCGTACCCGGACCGCTACCTGCAGGTGCTCGACGGGTTCGGCACCGCGGGGCTCCTCGGCCAGCTCGGGCTCGTGCGCGGCATGTTCCCGTACGCCGCGGTCGATCCCGCCTTCCTCGAGCGCGCGACCGCCGCCGGCACCGCACCGGGCGTGACCCCGACGGTCCGGACCGCGCTGCTGCTCGGCGCGGACGTCGGCGCCAGGATGCTCGCGGCCCGCACCGCCTGAAGGGGTTCGGTGGCAGAGTCGGCGCGTGGACGCCGACGCGGAGCGCGAGGCGCTGCGGCGGCGCCTGTACCGCCCTGGCGCGACGGAGGAGGACCGCCTCCGGTACGCGCAGCTGCTGCCGAGTGAGCCTCCGGCTCCCCCGACGGCCCGCGCTGCGACGCCGCGCCGTCGCCGTGCCGCGCTGCCGTTCGCGCTCGGGGCGGCCGTGCTGCTCGTGCTCGGCGGGGGCCTGTTCGTCGTCCACGGGCTCGCCGCTCCGGAGGTGCCGGTGGTGACCGCGCAGCCGGCGGCCGTCGCGCGCCGGATCCTGCCGACCCAGGGG